>CALGYO010000126.1 GCA_937934715.1 uncultured Desulfovibrionaceae bacterium
GACCACCGAGATCTACACTCTTTCCCTACACGACGCTCTTCCGATCTGGTCGTTTCGGCCAGCCACGACTATCCCAAGGCCGAGACCCTGGGCGCCATGACCCTGGCCCTGGTCCTCGGCGCGCTTCTCACCGCCGCCTTCGGCGGCTCGGACATGTGGGTCTTTCTCGTCCTGTTCGCGATACTCTTCTTCGCCGGGCACGAGCTCTTCAAGCGCTTTCCCGGCCTCAAGCGCCCCTTCATCTCGCCCGAACGGCTCAGGGACGAGGTGCGAGAGGGCGCGCTCCTGGCGTTCTACCGCCACGGGCTCTCCGCCACCCGCGACCATACCGGGGTGTTGATCTATATCTCGGCCTACGAGCGCAAGGTCTGGATCCTGGCGGACAAGGCCGTGATGGACGTCATCCCCCAATCCGCCCTGGACGGGCTGGCCTCGGAGCTCTCCGCCGGAATCCGCCAGGGACGCCAGGGCAGGGCCATCGCCGTCTGCGTGCGCAAATGCGCGCTTCTTCTGGCGCCGCATTTTGCCGTCAAGGCGGACGACGCGGACGAGCTGGCCAACCTCATCATCGAGGATTAGGCAGGCGAGGGACTCTTCGCCGCGAAGGCCCGGCCGGACGTGCGCGCGTCCTACGGCCGGGCCTTCACGGCGTGATGGAGCATGACCGCCGCGATGAGGTGGTGAAAGGGGCGGATGAGGTTGAAATAGACCGGCCCCAGGGCGTTTTCGTAAACCACGCAGGTGGCCGCGTGATAGCGCCTGGCGCCGTGGGGGAACTCGTCGAAAAAGACGGCGATCCAGGCGCGAAGATGCTTGTCCGAAGCCTCGGCCGCCCAGAATTCCTCCTCCCTGGCGGCCGTCACCGTGAAAAAGAGCGCCTGATCGCCCGGGGCGAAGCCCAGGTTTTCCGCCGTGATTGTTAGATCGTCGCAAAGACCGTCGTGGCGCAGGCCCAAAAGCCCGGCCAGCCGTCCGCGCAAGGCGAAAAGCCCCCTGTACCAGCCGGGTTTGTAGGACAGCATGCGGCTGACGCATTCGCGCAAAGTCGCGTTTCCCACCGCGCTTTTCACGTCGATATGGTCCGCCCCGGCCGCCTGGGGAACGATCGCCTCTATCCGCCGCCGCATCTCGCGCGTGATCATGCCCTCCCCTTTTCCTTGTACGAGAGGGCGCCGAGATTGAGCCCGTCCGCCCGTTCGATGAACAGATCCCTGGCGTGGCGCATGCCGCTCCAGAGCATGCGCGCGCCCTTGAAGCCCCGGAAAAGCCTGGTGCGCCCGGCGAAGGCGGCAAGCTCCCCGGGGGTGGCCTCGCGCCGCTCCCCGGCCCGGCCGTACAACCGGTATCCCGGGGAAGCGGCGAATTCGCACCGGATAAGCGCCAGCAAAAAGCGCCACCGGGTCAGCCCCGAGCCGTAGATGCACAGGCTGCGGTTTTCCGAAAAATCCCGGGGCATGGTCGTGGGGAATTTTTCCAGATAGAACCCCCTCCCCGGCTCGGTCAGAAAAAGGGAGCCGATGGGCGTGGCGTGGGGAGCGCCGTCCTTGCCCACGCTTGCGAAAACGCAGGTCGCGCCCCCGTTGAAAAAGGCCCGCAGCTCGTCCCAATGCGTCGCGACATCCATGGCAGCCTCCTTTACGTGTCCCGCCCGCCGCAATCCCCGCGCATGAACAGGGGGAGATTCAGGGCGTCGCACATGGTTTCCACAAGTTCGAGATAGAGCGCCTCGTCAAAGCTCGGACAAAAAACCTTGGCGCCCAGATGGGCCGCGTAGCAGGCCCGGGCCTTTTTCCAGGCCTCGGCCACGGAGGCGGCGTAGGGACGCATGGCCCCGGCCAGATTCTCAAGTCGCATGGCGTCCATGCGCCGCACGTGGTCGCGCACGGCCGGATCGCGGCCGCCCCAGGCCCGTATGGCCACGTCCAGGTCCGATGGATGGCGGAAGGCGGTTTCCACGATCCGCCGCAGCCGTTCCTCGGGCGCCGTCTCCCGGACGCTTTGTTCGATAAGCGCCCTGCCGAAGCGTTCGAGCCAGAAGTCCAGAAGTTCGGCCACATAGGCGTCGCAGTTTTGAAAATGGTGATAAAAGGAGCCCTTGGTGACGCCGAGCTCCCGGCACAGGGCGTCGATGGTCAGGCTCTCCGGCCCGCGACTGGAGACCAGGGAAAGCCCTTCTTCCAGGAGGTCCTCTTTCGTGCGCCGCGTTTTCGCTTTGGTCATCCCGTTCGCCCTCTCATGCATACCATACGGTATGGTATGTACCGGGGACGGACATAGCCGTCAAGGGGGCGCCGCAGAAGTATTGAGCGTCGCCGCCCTCCCATCATCTGGCGCTAATAATCCTTCAAAAACTGGTATTCCGCCCAAGCAAAAGAAAAGGCTTGTAATGCTTCGGGATGACGCTGCAAGTGCGAGACCCAAGCCTCGTATCTCGAACTATCTTTTGGCCTTTTTTCATCTTGTTTACTAACAAAATTCTTATCATGATAGTTCTCATTATGATATGCATCCCTTGCCAAATCTCCTATGAGATCACTCCTATCTCTTTGCATTTTTAACCACTTTAAAAAAGTTAAGCGCCCATTTGGCGTAGGACCATCGATGCAGGAAATGTTGAGTTTATCTTCATCTACAGATTCCAGAACACACCGAAGCGAAATTATCCCGCTATTGAGTTCGTAATCAGCGCCGCAACCATGACAAAACATATATACATAACATCCATTTACATTTAATCCATTGTGATGCCAAACAAAAAAAGGGGCATCGCGCATACGGTTTCCCCGCATATGGGACATCTCATTTTTATCACTCTTTTCTTCAGATTCGATACGAGCAGTCATTTCCAAAGGCGCACCGCAGTTGACGCAATGCATCGTGCATTTGATCTCAAGCATGGCTATCCTCTCTTTTTGGACAGCATTGCATGAAACCGAATGCTTCTGTCAACAATATTTAAGAATTGTAGACCATTAGACGATGAACCAGCATTTTATGGGATGCTGTTTCAACGTACAAAGGTCGCAAAGGTCGCAGAATGATAATGCGGCTCCTGAAGTTCCCAAAAGAAAAGACCACTGGGAATTCGAGCATTCTGTGGAGGATGCAACGGCATGGAACCAATGGGCCGCATGGCTGCGTGGATGGGTAATCTGAAAGCGCATTGCTGGCCGGGCAGTGCTATCCGTCTTGAGACCGGTTCATCATAATAATGAAAAGGCCGTCGGCGAGAGCCCACGCGAAAAATAGGCCGAGGCGAAGACGCGTCTTCGCCCCGGCCTCGCGGGGGGGGGGAGCATTGCGCTCCTAAATCCCTTCGCCGTCGCAGAAATCCTCTTCCCGGGTCCTGGTCTGCCGGGTCTGCATGATGCGCGAGCCCGGAGGCACGCTTCTGGTCAGCCAGACGTTGCCGCCGATGGTGGAGCCCTTGCCGATGGTCACGCGCCCCAGGATGGTGGCCCCGGAGTAGATGACCACGTGGTCCTCCACCACCGGATGGCGCGGGATGCCCTTGATGAGCGCCCCGGACTCGTCCTTGGGGAAGCTTTTGGCCCCGAGCGTCACTCCCTGGTACAGGCGCACGTGGTCGCCGATGACGCAGGTCTCGCCGATGACCGTACCCGTGCCGTGGTCGATGAAGAACTCCTTCCCGATCTGCGCGCCCGGGTGGATGTCGATGCCGGTGGCCGAGTGGGCCATCTCCGTGATGATGCGCGGGATGAGATCCACGCCAAGAGCGCGCAGTTCGTGGGCCACCCGGTAATGAGTGAGCGCCAGGATGCTCGGGTAGCAGAAGATGGTCTCCCCGGGCGTGCGCGAGGCCGGGTCCCCCTCGAAGGCGGCCAGCACGTCCCCGGCCAGAAGGGACCGGATCCTGGGCAGGGTTTCGAGAAAGCGCCCGGCGATGTCCATGGCCCGCAGGTCGCAGTCCGTACAGGAACCGCCCTCCTCCCTGGAACAGAAGAAGCAGTAGCCCCGCTTGATCTGGTCGGCCAGGAGCTTGGAGGTGGCGTCCAGATTGGCGCCGATGTGATAGCGCATGGTTTCGGGGGAGACGTCGGCCCGGCCGAAATAGCCGGGAAAGATCACCGCCTGCAAGCGGCTCATGATCTCGCGCAGGGCCGAGACCGAGGGCATGGGCTGGTCGTGCAGGGTGCGGTGATAGACCTTTTCGTAGGAGGCCGGGTCGCAGAGTTTTTCCACGGTCTCGTGAAGGGCGGCGGCTTTGCCGTTGATGTGGGGAACCATGGCGGGGGCCCTACTCCTCTTCTTTGGCGGTGAAAAGCGGGGTGCTCAGATAGCGCTCCCCGGTGTCGCAGACGATGAAAACCACAAGCTTGCCCGCGTTTTCCGGACGTTTGGCGACCTCGATGGCGGCGTGGGCGTTTGCGCCGGAGGAAATGCCGCACAGGATGCCTTCCTCCCTCAGCAGGCGCCTGGCCATGTTCATGGCCGCCTCGTTTTCCACAGGGACGATTTCGTCGATGAGCCCTCTCTCCAGCACGGCGGGAACGAATCCGGCGCCGATGCCCTGGATGGCGTGGGGGCCGGGGGCGCCGCCCGAAAGCACGGGCGAGGCGGCGGGCTCCACGGCCACGCCGAGAAGCCCGGGCTTTTTTTCCTTGAGCGTCCGGACCGTCCCGGTGAAGGTGCCGCCCGTGCCCACGCCCGCCACGAAGACGTCGACCGTTCCGTCCGTGTCGTCCCAGATCTCAAGGGCCGTGGTCAGGGCGTGCGCCTCGGGGTTGGCCGGATTTTCGAACTGCCTGGGCATGAAGGCGCCGGGCGTCTTTGCCAGGATGGCCTCGGCCTCCTCGATGGCGCCGCGCATTCCCTTGGCGGCCGGGGTCAGGACAAGTTTGGCCCCAAAGCCCGCCAGCAGGGATTTTCGCTCCTGGCTCATGCTTTCCGGCATGGTCAGGATGAGGGAATAGCCGCGCACGGCGCACATGAACGCCAGCCCCACGCCGGTGTTGCCGCTGGTGGGCTCCACGATGATCGCGCCCGGGCCGATTTTTCCCTCTTCCTCGGCCCGGCGGATCATGTTGAGGGCGATGCGGTCCTTGACCGAGCCGCAGGGGTTCTGGAATTCCAGTTTGGCGGCCACGGCCGCCGCGCACCCCTGGCTGATCTTGTTCAGCCGCACCAGGGGCGTTTTCCCCACCAGCCCGGTCATATCGTTCTTGATGTTCATGTCCTCTCCGTAAAACAAACGTTCTCGTCCCGCTTTCTAGCAGGTACAGGCCGGTTTTTCATCCGTTTTCGCCGAAAAGGGCGACATGGCCCGCAGCCGCTCGATGACGCCCGGCAGCTCGCGCAGGACCACGTCCACGTCCTCGTCCGTATTGTACCGGCTGAGGCTGAAGCGGATGGAGCCGTGGGCGAAGGTAAAGGGAACGCCCATGGCGCGCAAGACGTGGGAAGGCTCCAGGCTGCCCGAGGTGCAGGCCGAGCCGGAGCTGGCGCACACGCCGAACTGGTCGAGCATGAGCAGGATGGCCTCGCCTTCCACATATTTGAAGGCCACGCTGGAGGTGTTGGGCAGGCGGTTTTCAACGTCCCCGTTTATGATGGCGTCGGGAATGGCCGCGATGAGCCCACGCTCCAGGCGGTCGCGCAGGGCGCGCACCCGGGAGTTCTCCTCGCCGATCCCGGCCGCCGCCAGTTCCACCGCCTTGCCGAGCCCGACGATGCTGGCGACGTTTTCCGTGCCCGCCCGGCGGCCGCGCTCCTGGTGGCCGCCCAGCATGAAGGGCCGAAACGGCGCGCCCTTGCGCGCGAAAAGCGCCCCCACGCCCTTGGGCGCGTGCAGCTTGTGGCCCGAAAGCGCCAGAAAATCCACGGGCAGGGTTTTCAGATCGATGGGAATCTTGCCTACGGCCTGGACCGCGTCCGTGTGCATGAGGATGCCGCGCTCCTTCACGATGGCCGCGATCTCCGGAATGGGAAAAACGGTCCCGGTCTCGTTGTTGGCGTACATGACCGAGACCAGCGCCGTGTCCTTGCGCAGGCTTTTCGTCAATTCGTCGAGATCGAGACGGCCCTTGCCGTCCACGTTGAGATAGGTGACGTCGTAGCCCCGCTCTTCCAGGTTCTGGGCCACGTTGAGCACGGCCGGATGCTCCACCCGGGTCGTTACGATGTGACGCTTGTCCGGCTGGGAGGCGAGCGCCGAATGGATGGCCGTATTGTCCCCTTCCGTGCCGCAGGAGGTGAAGATGATCTCGCGCGGCTCGCAGCCCAGCGCTTCGGCCAGGCGCTGTCTGGCCTGGGCGATCGTTCTTCCGGTCTGGCCGCCGAAGGAATGCATGCTCGACGGGTTGCCGTAGAATTCCCCGAAATACGGGAGCATTTCCTCGATCACCTCGGGCGCGGCCATGGTGGTGGCGTTGTTGTCGAGATAGACTGGCTTCATGCGTCCGCCTCCTTGACGACGATTTCCGGCTCCACCGCCTCGCGCAGCCGCTTTTCCACGAATTCCTTCAGGGTGAGCGCGCTTGACGGGCAGCCCTTGCACGAGCCGCGCAGGCTCACGATGACCACATGTCCCTCGATGTCGACCAGTTCGATGTCGCCCCGGTCCTTTTTCAGGCTGGGCCGGATCTCCTCGTCGATGACCTGGGAAACCAGGCGCATCCGCTCGAGGTTGGTCAGCTTCTTCGCCTTGGGGGGCGTCTCGGGCGGCGAGGTTCCGAGCTCCTCGGCCAGAATCTCGGCGATGCGCCCGGCGCAGTCCCCGCAGCCGCCGCCCGCCTTGGTGTAGTCGGTCACGTCTTCCACGGTCTTAAGCCCGTTCTCGCGGATGGCCCGGCGGATGACCACGTCGGTCACGCCGAAGCATTTGCACACCAGCTCCCCTTCCAGTTCAGGGGTCTCGGCGGCCTCGCCCGCGTAATTCTTGAGCGCCGCCTCCAGGGCTTCCTGGCCCATGACCGAGCAGTGCATTTTTTCCTTGGGCAGGCCGCCCAGATAGTCGGCGATGTCCCGGTTGGTGATCTTTTTGGCCTCCTCCACGGTCTTGCCCTTCAAAAGCTCGGTCAGCACCGAGCTTGAGGCGATGGCGCTGGCGCAGCCGAAGGTCTGGAACTTGGCGTCCTCGATCACCCCGTCCTCGTTTATCTTCAAAAAGAGCTTGAGCGCGTCGCCGCAGGCCAGGCTTCCCACCTCGCCCACCGCGTCGGCGTTCTCGATCTCTCCGGCGTTTCTCGGATTGAGAAAATGATCCCGCACCTTATCGGTATATTCCCACATACGCGCCTCCTTGGGCGAAATGGTTGCGTTTGAACCGGCCTTTGGAAGGTAAGGCCGTTGTCCCGGCTCGTGAATAGGCGCCGGGCGACTTTCCCATGAAAAAACTCAAGAAAGAGTCGTTTACCGGCTTTTTCCGGCGCGCTTCAGGCCGCTTTCGCCCTCCCGGCGGATTTACCCTTTGAAAAAAAAACCAAAAGAGGCTAAAGGCGCGCCAACCGCTTGCGTGGATTTCAAGAGGCCCGGCATCCGGGCTCGTTACAGGCTTACGATTATGACGTGGTACGCGATTCTCGGCGCCATTGAACAGGGCAGCGTGTACGGCCTTATGGTTCTCGGCGTCTACCTGACCTTCCGGGTTCTGGATTTTCCGGACCTGACCGTGGACGGCAGCCTGCCCCTGGGCGCGGCCGTCTCCTCGGTGGCCATCACCGCCGGGGTGAACCCCTTCGTCTCGCTTTTCTTCGCCCTGGGCGCGGGATTTCTGGCGGGCATGATCACCGGCATTCTCAACACCAAGCTCAAGATCCTGCACCTTCTGGCCAGCATATTGACCATGATCGCGCTGTATTCCATCAACATCCGCATCATGGGCCGCCCCAACCTGACGCTGCTCGGCAAGCCCACCGTGCTTGACAGCCTGACCGGCCTGGGCGTTCCGGCCTACCTGGCCGCCCCGGCCCTTTTCGGCGCCATCTCCATCGTGGCCGTGGCCGCGCTCATCTGGTTTCTGCACACGGAACTGGGCCAGGCCACCCTGGCCACCGGGGACAATCCCCAGATGATCACCAGCCTCGGAGTCAACACCGACATGGTGGTGATCATGGGCGTGGGCCTGTCCAACGCCCTGGTGGCCCTGTGCGGAGCGCTGGTGGCCCAGAACCAGGGCGCGGCCGACGTGAACATGGGCGTGGGCACCATCGTGGCCGGACTGGCCTCGGTCATCATCGGCGAGACTCTTTTCGGCAAGGGCGGCGTGACGCGGCCCATCATCGCCGCGCTCATCGGCTCCATCGCCTACCGGCTGGCCATCGCCTTCGCCCTGGATTTCCGGGTTGGGGAACTGGCCGTTTCGCCGAGCGACCTGAATCTCATCACCGCCGTCATCGTGGTGCTGGCCCTGACCTCGCCCCAGATCAAGGGCAAATTGGCGAGGAAATAGATGCTGAACTTACAAAACATCGTCAAATATTTCCACAAGGGCGGCGCCAACGAAGTCCTGGCCTTGAACGACCTCTCCCTGGACATCCGCCAGGGGGATTTCATCACGGTCATCGGCTCCAACGGCGCGGGCAAGACCACCATGCTCAACTGCATGGCGGGCTGTTTTTTCCCGGACTCCGGAACCATCGCCTTGAATGACCAGGACATCACCGGCCTGCCGGAATTTCGCCGGGCCAAGTTCCTGGGCCGGGTCTTCCAGGACCCCCTGCTCGGCACCAGCGCCTCCCTGACCATCGAACAGAATCTGGCCCTGGCCGACAAGCGGGGTCAGCGGCGCGGCTTCGGCCTCGGGGTCAAGAAAAAGGACCGGGACCGGTTCTGCGAGCTTTTGAAGCAGCTCGGATTGGGACTTGAAGACAGGCTCCAGGCCTGCGTCAAGCTTCTCTCCGGCGGGCAGCGCCAGGCGCTCACCATGCTCATGGCCACCATGGTGCGGCCCGAGGTGCTTCTTTTGGACGAGCACACCGCCGCCCTGGACCCCAAGACCGGCGCCCAGATCCTGGAGCTCACCCAGCGCATCGTGGAAACCCAGCGCCTGACCACCCTCATGGTCACCCACAACATGAACCAGGCCATCAAGCTCGGCAACCGCCTGATCATGCTCCATCGCGGCCGGGTCATCCTGGACATCGCAGGCGAGGAGAAAAAGAACCTTTCCGTGGAAAACCTGCTGGAACGCTTCTACAGCCTCGGCGGGGCGGACGAGCTTTCCGACAGGATGCTTTTAAGCTGAAACCCAGGCTTCCGGCCTCCCCGGCCCCTTTCCGGGCCGGTCTTCGCCGCCCGGGGCGGGCCTTCGCGCCTGGCCCGGGAGCTGTTTCCATTAACCGGCCGGAGACCATACCTTATCAAGGAGAAAACCACATGCAGCGCACCCTTTCCATCATCAAGCCCGACGCCGTCGAACGCAACCTGTCCGGCGCCATCCTGAAAATGATCCAGGAGGCGGGACTCAAAGTCGTGGCCATGAAGATGATCCACCTGTCCAGGAAGGAAGCCGAGGGCTTCTACGCCGTGCACAAGGAACGTCCGTTTTTCGGCAGCCTGTGCGATTTCATGTGCTCGGGCCCGGTGGTCGTGTCCATCCTGGAAGGCGAGGACGCCATCGCCACGTACCGCAAGCTCATGGGCGCCACCAACCCGGCCAACGCCGAGGAAGGCACCATCCGCAAGCTCCACGCGCTGGACATCGAGAAGAACTCGGTCCACGGCTCCGACGCGCCCGAAACCGCCGCCTTCGAAACCGCCTATTTCTTCAGCAACCTCGAGATGGTGGGCTAGGTTATGAGCGTCACGGCGGCTTTCATCGGCGCGGGCAACATGGGCGGCGCCATCATGCGCGGCCTGGCCTGCAAGGAAGGCCTCGCGCTTACGGCTTTCGACCCGGATACGGCCAAGCTCGAAGCGCTCCACAAGGACGCGGGCGTCGTCCCGGCGGCGTCGGCCGCCCAGGCCGCCAAGACGGCGGACTACGTGGTCATGTGCGTCAAACCCCAGCAGATGCGCTGTGTGCTTGAAGGCATGAAGGACGCCCTGGCCCCGGAGAAATGCCTCATGTCCATCGCGGCCGGCGTCACCAGCGCCACGCTCGCGAGGTGGAGCGGGGATGTCTGTCCGGTCATCCGCATCATGCCCAACACCCCGGCCATGGTGGGCGAGGGGGTCTTCGCCCTGTGCCTTGAGGATGCGCGCCTGTCCGAGGCCCAGAAGACCTTCGCCATGGAGCTGTTCTCCGGCATCGGCCAGTGCCACGCCCTGGAGGAGAAGTATTTCGACGCCTTTACCGCCGTGGCCGGTTGCGGCCCGGCCTACGTCATGTACTTCATGGAAGCCCTGGTGGAGGCCGGCGTGTATCTCGGCCTGCAACGCGCCCAGACCACGGAGATCGTGACCGCGCTGTTTTCCGGCTCGGTCAAGATGGCCAGGCAGTCGGGACTGCACATGAGCGTCCTGCGGGAAATGGTCACTTCCCCGGCCGGTTCCACCATCCGGGGCACGGCCCATTTCGACAGGCAGGCCGTGCGGGCCGCCATCGTGGACGCCGTCGTGGCCGCCTGCGACCGCAACCGGGAGCTTGGGGGCTGAAGACGCCTGCGCGACGAAAAATCACCCAATGCGCGCAAAAAGCCCCGGAGGTTTCCCCCCGGGGCTTTTTGTTTGGGATTGTTAAGGTTGTCGTTAAGCGACTTTCACGACGCTGGACGCTTTGGGTCCTCTTTCTCCGTCCACGATGTCGAAGGAGACCTTCTCGCCCTCACGCAAGGTCCGAAATCCTTCGCCCTGGATGGACGAATAATGGACGAACACGTCATCCTGGCCTTCGCGCAGGATGAATCCATAGCCTTTCTTGTCGCTGAACCATTTGACAGTGCCCTCGAAAGCCATACGAATGCCCTCCTTGAAAAATAATACAGGGATTACCGTATAGCTTTTTTCAGGGTAGCCGGTCAACGGGAAAAAGTCCTTTTCTTGCATCTATCGCTGTCGGCGCGGCGCACAGACGTCTGTACTTTCCAGGTACAAGCGACAATCCTGCAAACTATTTACCGCATGAAACGCGACGAAAGGGGAAAGTCAAAGAAAACTGCGTACAAGCATCAGACAAGAAGCCAGCCCCAGGGACGCGGCCAAGCTCAGTCTGCGCAAAAGCGCAAGCCGTTCCCGGTTCCAGGGAACCCCGGGCGGACCGAGAACGGGCTTTTCCGACGCCTGACCGAAATAGACCGCCCGGCCGCCCATGGAGGCCCCGGCGGTCCAGGCCCCGGCGGCCATGGGCCAGCCCGCGTTGGGACTCTTGCTTTTGGCCGCGTCGCGGCGAATGCGCCGGAACATCCCCTTTTCACCGCGGCCCGCGAGCACGGCGGCGGCCATGAAGGCCAGGGCCGTGAGTCTCGCCGGGATAAAGGCCAGGACGTCGTCGGTCCTGGCGCAGGCGAGCCCCAGATCCTTGTAGCGCGGGGTCAGGTAGCCCCACATGGAGTCCATGGTGCTCACGGCCTTGTAGGCCCACAGGAGCGCCGGACCGCCGATGACCAGATAGAAAAAAGGAGCGGTGAAGCCGTCGTTCACGTTTTCCGCCGTGGTCTCGGCCAGGGCCCGGCGAAGGGCCGCCGCGTCGAGATGCCCCGTCTCCCGGCTGACCAGCATGCCCACGGCCTTTCTCGCTGCCTTGAGATCCCCGGATTCGATAAGCTCCTCCGCCTTGCGGGCCTCGGCCAGAAGCCCGCCGAGAGACAGCCCGGCGTACGCCAGATAGAGGGCCAGGAGTCCTCCGGCGGCGGGCAGGCCGCACAGCGTCCGGGCGGCGAACCAGGACCCGCCCGCCATGAGAAGGACGCAGGCCGCGCCGAAGAGCTTCCTGCGAGAGGGCGCCGTCTGGGGAGCGGCCCGGTCCGCCAACGTCTCCAGACGATCGAGCCCGGCGCCGATGAGCCGCACGGGATGCGGCCAGCCCTGCGGATCGCCCACAAGGAGGTCCACCCCCAGGGCCAGCGCCGCGACTCCGGCCGCATAAAGGCCGTCCGGGAGGGTCATTTGCCCTCAAGCTCCCCCACGCGGCGCAGGGCCTCGTAGAGGATGATGGAGGCGGCGTTGGCCAGGTTGAGGCTTCTGACCTTGCCCCAGATGGGGATGCGCGCCACGTGAAGGGCCCCGTCGAGCAACGCGTCGGGCAGCCCCCGGCTCTCGGTTCCGAAAACGAGCAGGTCGTCCGGCTCGAAGGGGAATTGATGGTAGGGGACGCTTTGCTGGCCCCGGTTGCCCGCGGTCATGTACACGAGCCTGCGGCCGGGAACGGTCGCCAGGAAGGAGGGGTAGTCCGGCCAGACCCTGACGACCACATGGGGCCAGTAATCGAGCCCGGCCCGCTTCAGGTATTTGTCCGAAAGGCTGAAGCCCAGGGGCTCGATCAGGTTGAGGACGGTTTTCGTGGCCGCGCACAACCTGGCCACGCTGCCGGTGTTCTGGGGAATTTCCGGCTCATACAAAACGATTTCGGCCACGGGTCCTCCCTGGCGGCGCGACGTTTCTTGCGGCGCTTCGCCGCGGCGGCCCTTCCCGGAACGCCGGAAGGCCGTTTCCGGAAAACGGCGGATGCGCTATGCGGATTGAAGCGGGGCGTCCTTGCGGTAGACCGTGCCCTGGAAGGCGGCCACGATTTCCCCGGAGGCGTTGGTCACATCCACGGCGTAGACGGCGAGCTTGCGGCCCTTGGAGAGTTCCCGGGCCTCGGCGAAAAGCCGCCCCGCCCGGCCGGGCTTGACGAAGGAGATGTGCGCGCCCACGCCCAGCGCCAGCACGCCGTGGGAATTGGCCGCCGCCGCGAAAGCCACGTCGGCCAGGGTGAAGATGGCCCCGCCGTTGACGACGTTCACGCCGTTCAAGTGGTAGTCCTCGATATCCATGTGCGCCAGAGCGTAGCCCGGACGGATTTCTTCGATCTCAATGCCCAGATACCGGGCGAATGCGTCCTTCGCGGTCACGGATTCCATGATGCCCTCCACAAATAAAGCTGAAACGCTCCGCAACGCTGCGCGGCGTCCGCAGAAAACGCGCGAGACGGGGATTTGTCAAGGCCGCCCGACTAGGCTATTTTCCTTTCCCCGCAAGGGGGCGGCCACGCCGTCCCACAGGCGATTCACGGAGGCTTTCATGCGCACCCTTTTCCTGACCGCCGCCCTGCTCCTGGCCGCGCTTTTCGTCCACCCCGGGCTCTCGTTGGCCGGGCCGCTGGACCAGAGCATTCCCTGGCACGAACGCTCCATCGAAAGCCGCAAGGCCAAGATCGCGGAATACGAGGGCGTGCTGCACGAATACGATGCGGAACTGCGCGCGCTGGATCCCAAAGCCCCCGCCGCCGCCAAGCGGCGTACCGAGATTCGGATCATCAAGCGCTATTACAACGAACAGATCGATGATTTGAAAGCCCAGATCATCGACCACTACAAGGCCATCCGCGACCTCAAAGCCAAGGGCGGCTCGTGAGCGCGGCGCGGAGGCTTTTTTTGTTGACCCCGAACGCCAAAACCGTATTCTCCGCGAACCCGTCGCGGGCAAAAAAAAAGCCCCGCAAAGCGAGGCTTGTTTTTCCGGTGGTGGGCGGTCGGGGATTTGAACCCCGGACTTCCACCGTGTGAAGATGGCACTCTAACCGCTGAGTTAACCGCCCGCCGACGTATGTATGGAAAATCGTCCCGGCAGGCAAGCAATTTTTGACGGCTTTTTTCATCCGATCGTCAAAAAGGACGAAATGCCCCCGAATACAACCCCTAACTTCAAGAAAGGCTTCTCTATGCGCTTACTCGTGACCGGAGGCTGTGGCTTCATCGGCGCCAACTACGTCCGCCTGATTCTGGAAACAAAGCCCGGCGACGTCATCGTCAACCTGGACAAGCTGACCTACGCGGGAAATCCCATGAATCTTGCCGACGTGGAGGAAATCCACGGCGGCTCCCGCTATTTCTTCGCCCAGGGCGACATCGGCAACGTTGAGCTGGTTTCGCATCTCATCAAGACCCACGAGATCGACGCCGTGGTCAATTTCGCGGCCGAAACCCACGTGGACCGCTCCATCGACGACGCCTCCCCTTTCATCGAGACCAACATCAAGGGGACGCAGAATCTCCTGCAGACCGCAAGGACCCTGGGGGTCAAGCGTTTCGTCCACGTCTCCACGGACGAGGTCTACGGCACCCTCGGACCCGACGGACGCTTCAGCGAAACCACTCCCCTGGCTCCCAACAGCCCCTACTCCGCCTCCAAGGCCTCGGCCGACATGCTGGTGCGGGCGGCCCACGAGACCTACGGCTACGACACGGTCATCACCCGCTGCTCCAACAACTACGGCCCCTATCAGTTCCCGGAGAAGCTCATCCCCCTCATGATCTCCCGGGCCATGTCCGGCGAGGCGCTCCCCGTGTACGGCGACGGCATGAACGTGCGCGACTGGATCTTCGTCACGGACCACTGCCGGGGCGTGGATCTTGCCCTTCGCAACGGCGTTTCCGGCGGGGTCTACAATTTCGGCGGAGCGGCTGAAAAGCCCAACATCGAGGTGGTCAAGACCATCCTCTCCGCGCTTGGCAAGCCCGAAAGCCTGATCAAATACGTGGCCGACCGTCCCGGACACGACCGGCGCTACGCCATGGATTTCTCCCTGGCCGCGAAAGAGCTGGGCTTCGCGCCGGAATACGATTTCGCGCGCGGCATCAAGGAGACCATCGCCTGGTACCAGGCCAACGGCGAATGGCTGGCCGGAATCGAATCCGGCGAATACCTCCATTTCATGAACAAATGGTACGGCGGCCGGATATGAGCGCGCCCAGACGCACCCTCATTCTCGGCGGCCGCAACGGCCTTCTGGGCCAGGCCCTGACCACGGCGTTCAGATCGGAAGAGCGTCGTGGAGGGAAAGAGTGTAGATCTCGGTGGTCGCC
>CALGYO010000127.1 GCA_937934715.1 uncultured Desulfovibrionaceae bacterium
CTTGGGGGTGGTGTCCACGACGCAGTTGACGCAGGGCAGCGAGGTCTTGCTCACGTCGTCCGCGATGCCCACCGTGAAGTGGTTCTTGGGCTTTTTGGCGGACATGTTGTCGAAGACGGAGTTGACCATGGCCGGGCTGAACTCCTTGGACCCCAGGCCGTAGCGGCCGCCCAGGATGGTCAGGTCCTTGCCCTTCTCGGCCACGGCGGCGCACACGTCCAGGTAGAGCGGCTCGCCAAGGCTGCCGTGCTCCTTGGTGCGGTCGAGCACGGTCAGGGTCGTGGCGGTCTTGGGCAGGACCTTGAAGAAGGCGTCGGCCACGAAGGGACGGTACAGGCGGACCTTGATCAGGCCGACCTTCTCGCCCTTGGCGGTAAGGTGGGCGATGAGCTCCTCGGCGGCTTCGCAGCCCGAACCCATGGCCACGATGACCTTCTCGGCGTCTTTGGCGCCGTAGTAGTCGAAGAGGTTGTATTTCCGGCCGGTCAGGGCGCCCACCTTTTTCATGGCCGCGGCCACGGCGGCCGGAACGGCCTCGTGGTAGGGGTTGGAGCGTTCCAGGGCCTGGAAATAGATGTCCGGGTTCTGGGCGGTGCCGCGAATGTGCGGATGCTCGGGGTTGAGCGCGCGCTGGCGGAACTCCTTGATCTTTTCCCAGTCCACCAGAGCGGCCATGTCCGCGTAGTCGATCACTTCGATCTTCTGGATTTCGTGGGAGGTCCTGAAGCCGTCGAAGAAATGGAGCACCGGCACGCTGGAGTCGATGGCGGCCAGATGGGAGATGAGGGCCATGTCCATGACTTCCTGGACCGAGTTGGAAGCGAGCATGGTAAAGCCGGTCTGGCGGCAGGCCATGACGTCCTGGTGGTCGCCGAAGATGGACAGGGCGTGACCGGCCAGGGCGCGGGCGGAGACGTGGAACACGCCCGGCAGGAGCTCGCCCGCGATCTTGTACATGTTCGGGATCATGAGCAAGAGGCCCTGGGAGGCGGTAAAGGTCGTGGTCAGGGACCCGGCGGCCAGGGAGCCGTGCACGGCGCCGGCCGCGCCGCCCTCGGACTGCATCTCGCGGATTTCAAGGGTCTGGCCGAAGATGTTCTTGACGCCTTTGACGGTCCAGTCGTCGCAGAATTCGGCCATGGGCGAGGACGGCGTGATGGGATAGATCGCGGCGGTCTCGCTCATGGCGTAGGCGACATGCGCCGCGGCCTGATTTCCATCCATGGTCTTCATTTTTTTTGCCATGAGAATGCTCCGTTTGTTTTGAAAATGTTGCGGGGAAAAATCAAAGCCGCTTCGCCGCCTGGCCGAGAAGCCGGCTGGTTTCGCGCGCGATTTCGAGTTCTTCGTTGGTGGAGATGACGTAAACCGCCGTCGGGGAGTCCGGCTTGCTGATCAGATGATCCCCTCCCCTCAAGCCGCGATTTTTGTCTTCATCGAGCGCGACACCGAAATTCTCAAGATTTTTACAGCACATTTCCCGGAAGACGTCATCGTTTTCGCCTATTCCGGCCGTAAACACAACGGCGTCGACGCGCCCCAGCGTAAAAAAATACGCCCCAAGGAAATTGCGCACCCGGTTGGCGGCCATGGAAAGGATCAGCCTGGCGCGCCCGTCGCCCTGCCCAGCCCTGGCGTGAATGTCGCGCATGTCGCTGACGCCGCACACGCCCTTGAAGCCGGATTCCTTGGTCACGAGCCGGTCGAGCCCCTCGATGTCGTAGCCCGCGTTGCGGCCGAGGAAGGTGGTCACGCAGGGATCCATGTCCCCGGTGCGCGTGCCCATGATCACCCCGCCCGTGGGGGTCAGCCCCATGGACGTGTCCACGCATTTGCCGCCCGCGACCGCCGTGATGGACGAACCGTTGCCCAGATGGGCCACGATGACGTTCACCTCCTCGGGCGCCTTGCCTAAAAGCGCGGCCGCCCTTTTGGAAACGTAGCGGTGGGAGGTGCCGTGGGCGCCGTATTTGCGCACCCGGTACTTCTCGTAAAGCGCATAGGGAAGGGGGTACATGTAGATCTCGGGGGGCATGGTCTGGTGAAAGGCCGTATCGAACACGACGACCTGACCGGCCCTGGGGAACAGCTCCAAGGCCACCTCGATGCCCTGCAGGTGGGCGGGGTTGTGCAGCGGCGCCAGCGGCACGGCGTCGCGGATGCCCTCGATCACCGCCGCGTCCACAAGCACGGATTCCGAGAACCGTTCGCCGCCGTGCACCACCCGGTGTCCCACGCCGTCGATCTCGTCGGCGCTTGCGATCACGCCCTTGTCCGTGGAGGTGAAAAGCTCGGCCGAAAGGCGCATGGCCTCCCTGTGGTCCGCCACCGGCCGCTCGAAGACTTCCTTGGCCTCGTCCGGGGCGCCGGGACGGGAGACGTACTTCACGGCGCCCATGGTCTCCCCTATGCGCTCCACCAGCCCCGAAGCCAGGACTGATTCGGTTTTCATATCCAGAAGCTGGTATTTGAGAGACGAGCTTCCGGCGTTGACGACTAAAACGATCATGCGCGCTCCTTTTCCGCCTGGGCCTGAATGGCCGTTATGGCTACGGTATTTATGATGTCCGCCACCAGACAGCCCCGGCTTAAATCGTTCACCGGCCGGTTGAGGCCCTGCAGGATGGGTCCGATGGCCAGCACGTCCGAAGCTGACCGTTGCACGGCCTTGTAGGTGTTGTTGCCGGTGTTGAGGTCCGGGAAAATGAAGACCGTGGCCCGTCCGGCGACTTCGCTTCCGGGCATTTTGGTCCTCGCGGTCTCGGGGTCGATCGCCGCGTCGTACTGGATCGGGCCTTCGATGGGAAGCCCCGGAGCGAGTTCCTTGGCCAACCGGGCCGCCTCGGCCACCTTCTCCACCTGCTCGCCCTTGCCCGAGGCGCCCGTGGAATAGGACAGCATGGCCACGCGGGGCTCCACCCCGAAAAGAGCGGCCGTCTGGGCCGAATTGACCGCGATCTCGGCCAGCTCCCTGGCCGTGGGGTTGGGATTGACCGCGCAATCGCCGAAGGCCAGCACCCGGTCTTTCAGGCACATGAGAAAGACGCTGGAGACGATGGAGGCGCCGGGCTTGGTCTTGATGAATTCGAAGGCCGGGCGGATGGTCTGGGCGGTGGTGGTCACGGAGCCCGAGACCATGCCGTCGGCGTGGCCCTTGTAGACCATCATGGTGCCGAAATAGGTCGGGTCGGCCAGGCGGTCCCTGGCGTCCTCCATACGGATGCCCTTGTGAGAGCGCAGCTTGAAATAGGTTTCGACGTAATCGTCGTAATGTTCGAAGGAAACCGGATCGACGATGGAGGCGCCTTCCAGGCTCACGCCGAGCCCGGAGGCCTTTTCCAGCATCTTCTCCCTGTTGCCGATCAGGATGACGTCCGCCGCCTGGCGGCGCAGGATGATGTCCGCAGCCTTCAGGATGCGCTCGCTGGAGCCCTCGGGCAAAACGATGCGCTGCTTTTTCGCCTTGGCCTTCTCGATCAGGTTGTACTCGAACATGCGGGGCGTGACCTTGGCGGAGGCGGCGGTCACGATGCGCTTGCCGAGCTCCTCCACGTTCACGGCGGCCTCGAAGGCGCCGAGCGCGGTGGCGATCTTGGCCCCGTCCTCGGGATCGATCTTGCCGTGCAGGTGGCTTATGATCTGGGAGGCCTGGTGCGTGTGCTCGGCCACGGCCAGGATGGGCACGGGAACGCCGGTCCAGCCTTCGATGAGCCGGTGGATGCTGGCCGGGGGCTCAAGACCGCCGGTCAGGATGACGCCGGAGATGTTGGGATAGGAGGTGGAAAGCCGCGAGGCCAGGCTGGCCAGGACGATGTCCGAACGGTCGCCGGGGGTGATGACCAGGGCGTTCTCCTCGATGTAGTTGAGGAAATTGCCGATCTGCATGGCCGCGATCAAGGTCTTGTCCACCTGGGAGTCCAGGCGGCCGTGCCCGTACAGGACCGTGGCCTTGAGCCACTTTTTGTAGTCCTTCATGGTGGGATTGCCGAGGCTTTTGACCTCGGGCACGGCATAGACCAGCAGGGGCGCGTCCTTGCGGCTCAGGCTCCTGGACACGGTTTCGGCCACGCCGCGCGCGTCGTCCGTTTCCAGGCGGTTGATGATGGCGGCGGCCACCTCGGCGCCTTTCTCCTCCAGGGCTTCCACCGCGCGCTGGGTGAAGCTCGCGATCTCGGAGGGATCCCTGCCCTTGCCGTTGGTCACGCACAGGACCGGACAGCACAGGCTCACGGCGATTTCCGCGTTGATGTCGAATTCGAGCGCGGCCTCGTCGCCCAGATAGTCCGTGCCCTCGCACAGGATGAAATCGTACTCTTTTTCCAGTTCCTTGTATTTGCGCAGGATGTTCTCGAAGACCAGCGCCTCCTTGCCCTCGTTCAAAAGCGCGCGCACTTCGCTCAAGGTATAGGCGTAGGCCCTCTCGAACGGGATATCCAGCTTGAAGTGGGTGATGATGAGATCGAGATCACGATCCCGTTCCCCGGCGGGCGGCCGGTTGATGATGGGCCTGAAGATGGCGGCCCGGTCCACTTGACGCAGGAGCAGCTGCATCAGTCCCAGCACGATGGCCGATTTGCCGCTTCTGGCTTCGGCCGCAGTGATATACAGACTCTTCGACATCCAAACGCTCCAGTGCAAAAGGATTGTATCGCCCCATGGCCGGGCGGACCGGGGGTGGGCGGTCCGCCCGGCGCCTTTCGGCGGGCGCCCCGGGATCAGCCCGTAAACGGGCCCGGCGGTCGACCCCGGGAAAGGGAATCGTCCGCAACAAGAGGTCTTGCGGACGAAAAAACGAGAACATCCAACGTGGGATTTCCCGGACAAGAGGCGGCGGACGCTTTCAGGGGGATGTTCTCCTTCGCGCCCATCCGGCGGTGTTGTTTCCACTCGGCGATCGGTCGCCCGGGCCAGCGCCGCCCCCGCATCCGAAAAATCGGACTTTTACGGGGCGCATTCCGAAAATCCGGACAGGACCGCCTGCGCCGTTGTCGGGATAGCGTCCCCAAATATGCCGTTTTCTCGAAACCCAAGACGCTATCCGCCGGAACGCCATGTTTGTTATGAAAGAATCGGGCCAAACCCCGCGAAGGTCGCTCCGCCGCGGGAATATTCCGCCGTCCTCTCCCGTCGCACGTGAAAAAACAGGCTGTATAAGCCACGGCCGGTCACGGCGCGCGGCTGCGGCTGAAGCGGATATTCCGGGGCGATTTCCCGGCACCAACGCGGGAAACGGCCCTCTCCCGCCGCGCCGGAGCGCGGGGAGCCCTTCCCATGAAGCCCGCCAGCGCGCTCCCGCGCGTCCGCTTCTCCGGGACGGGGTTTCAAGGAAAGGTCCACTCCAGGGGAGCGCGCATTTGAGCGGCCGGGGCCGGGCGCGGGACTCAGCGGGTTGACCGCTTGGGCGCGCCCGTCTCCTTGCGAGCCGGACCGTCCCTTGCTGGGGGTGAGCAAGAATCCCGCCAAATTGGACATTTTCTCCATCCAGCCTTCATTCTTTGCTTTTATGATTTCGGAACGCCATTTCGCCGGATCAATCCGGCGTTGACGGGGAGTATCCATTTCATTTTGAAAAGCGATGGCGAAACGCCCTTTGCGGAAAGAAACACGCTGCATATACCCATGTTTTCCGCCCGGCGCCGGGTCAAGGCGCCTCCGGAGCCTGGTCCGGATTGAGGCTTTCCGGGTCCCGCCGGCCCGGTTCATCCGCCGGGAGGCGATGAAAGACGGTACGGGACGCGCCGTCGCGGACCGCGCGCGGCGCCTGTTCCGGCCTGAAGACGCGCTTCCGGCGTTTCCCGCAGCCTGAGGCCGGGACTCCGGGCGGTTTCGCCCGGCGCGAGGGCGGCTCGTCCGATCCGCCCTTTTCCGGCTCCCCCCAGGAAATCACATCATGCCAGCGCCTGGCGGCGCCCTCCCTGCTCGTCTCAAGGGCGGGACGCCGCCGGCCGGGCTTGGCGCGGCCGCGCGGACGCCCCTCCCGGAGAAGGAACGGCCGCGCGGGCTCACGCGCCCGAAACGGGTTATTTCCCGACGGCCCAGGCAGGCAGGGTCGACAGGTCGAGCCCCCAGAGCATGGGCATGACGTACACGGTAAACGCGGTAATGAGGAAAATGCCGAAGATGTTGATCCAGAATCCGGCCTTGGCCATCTGCGGGATGGAGACGCAGCCGGAGCCGAAGACGACGGCGTTGGGCGGCGTGGCCACCGGGAGCATGAAGGCGTAGGAGCAGGCCACCGTGGCGCCGATGATGGTGCCGTAGGGGTTGACGCCCATGGCCACGGCCGCGCTGCCCATGATGGGGATGAGCAAGGTGGCGGTGGCGGTGTTGGAGGTGAGTTCCGTCAGGAAGATGGTCATGGTGACCACCACGCCGATGAAGACCAGCATGGACACGCCGTCGAGCGCCGTCAGGTTCAGGGCTATCCAGTCGGCGAGCCCCGTCTTTCCGAAGCCCTCGGCGATGGCCAGACCGCCGCCGAAGAGCAGGATGACGTCCCAGGGAATCTTCACGGCCGTCTTCCAGTCGAGCAGGAACTCGCCCTTTTCCCAGTTGATCGGTATGGCGAACATGACCACGGCGCCCAGGATGCCGATAGTGGCGTCATGCATCATGGAGATGGCCGGGATCTTGATGAAACCGCGCAGTATCCAGGCGGCGGCCACGGCGCAGCCCACCATGACGATATATTTCTCTTCCTTTTTCATGGGGCCGAGCTTGGCCAGCTCGTCCCGGATGATCTCCTCGCCTCCGGCCAGTTTCAGATCGCCCACCGGGAAGAGCACCTTGCCCAGAAACCACCAGGTGAAAAACAGGGTGATGGCCGCAAGGGGCACGCCGAAGGCCATCCACTGGGCGAAGCTGATGTGCTGGCCGTACATTTTCTCGATCATGCCCACCATGATGGTGTTGGGCGGGGTGCCGATGATGGTGCCCACGCCGCCGATGGAGGCCGCGTACGCGATGCCGAGCATGAGCGCCCGGCCGAAATTCAGTTCCCGCTTTCCGCCCCGGTGCTCGATAATGTCCTCATGGGTGAAGCCGAAGGCCTGCTGGATGACGGCCAGGCCGATGGGCACCATCATCATGGTGGTGGCGGTGTTGCTGACCCACATGGACAAGAAGGCGGTAGCGAGCATGAATCCCAGGATCATCCGGCCAGGGCTGACTCCTACGATTTTGATGGTGTTGAGCGCGATGCGGCGATGCAGGTTCCACCGCTCCATGGTCACGGCGATGAAGAAGCCGCCCATGAACAGATAGATCAGGTGGTTGGCGTAAGGCGCGGTGGAGGCCGCGGACTTCATGGCGCCAAGCGTCGGGAACAGGGCGATGGGCAAAAGGCTCGTCGCCGGGATGGGGATGGCCTCGGTAATCCACCAGATGGCCATGAGCGCCGTGGTGGCGGCCACTTTCATGGCTTCCGGCTTCATGCCCTCGGGCACGGGCAACAGAAGCATCAGGACGAATACCGCAGGCCCTGCGAAAAACCCCACTCGTTTCGATGTACCATAACTACTAGCCACTCTAACCCCCTCGTTTTTGCGGCCCTCCACCAGAAAAAGCCGCGTTCTTCCCCACATGGGGCAAACCGTTTGGTTTCCGGCCCGGACATCTCCCGTGGGCAGACGGAAAGACGCCCGGAGCCGGAAACCTGAACGCCAGGATCAGAAGTCGAGATGGTAGCTCTCGACAAAGGCCTCGATGCGGGCCTTGGAAGCCAGGATGCGCTCCCGCAGCCGCTTCTGGTAGGCCGGGATGTCCAGTTTGACCTGCGCCACGCCGGTATCCATGGCGGCCTGGGCCACGGCGGCGGATTCGAACTCGATGAGCCGCAGATCAAGCGGTTTGGGAATGATGTAGTCGATGCCGAACTTGAGTTCCTTCACGCCGTAGGCCTCGACCACGTAGTCCGGGGCCGGTTCCTTGGCCAAGGCGGCCAGAGCCTTGGCGGCGGCGATCTTCATTTCCTCGTTGATGGCCGTGGCCCGGCAATCCAGGGCGCCGCGGAAGATGAAGGGGAAGCCGAGAACGTTGTTGATCTGGTTGGGAAAGTCCGAGCGGCCGGTGCCCATGATGGCGTCGGGACGGGCTTCCTTGGCGTCGTTGTAGGTGATTTCCGGATCCGGGTTGGCGCAGGCGAAGATGATCGGGTCCTTGGCCATTCCCATGACCATGTCCTTGGTGACCATGCCCTTGACCGAAAGGCCCAGGAAGACGTCCGCGCCCTTCAAGGCGTCGCCGAGGCTGGCGTAGGTCTTCTTGGTGGCGAAGTACTTCTTCTGCTCGTTGAGGTCCGTGCGGTCCTGGTTGATGTGGCCGCGCGAGTCGAACATGGCGATGTTCTCGCGGGCGATGCCCAGGGACTCGTAGAACTTGGTACAGGCGATGGCGCCCGCGCCCGCGCCGGAGACGACCAGGCGCAGGTCCTCGATCTTCTTGCCCGCGATCTCCACGGCGTTGATGATGCCGGCGCCGGAAATGATGGCCGTGCCGTGCTGGTCGTCGTGGAAGACCGGAATGTTCATTTCGGCCTTGAGCGTCTCTTCGATGTAGAAGCACTCGGGGGCCTTGATGTCCTCGAGGTTGATGCCGCCGAAGGTGGGCTCCAGGGCTTTGACCACCTCGATGATCTTGTCCGGGTCCTTGAGGTTCAGGTTGATGTCGTAGACGTCCACGTCGGCGAACACCTTGAAGAGAACGCCCTTGCCCTCCATGACCGGCTTGCCCGCCTCGGGGCCGATGTTGCCGAGACCCAGGACGGCCGTGCCGTTGGAGACCACGGCCACGAGGTTGCCGCGGCCGGTGTATTCCCAGACCTTCTCCACGTCGTGGTGGATGGCCATGCAGGCCTCGGCCACGCCGGGGCTGTAGGCCATGGACAGGTGCTTTTGGGTCTTGCAGGGTTTGACCGGAACGACTTCAACTTTGCCCCTGCGTCCCTGGCTGTGGTAATCGAGCGCCTCTTGTTTGGTGAATAAAGCCATGATGTCCTCCGTTTACGGATGGTTGAGCCGAATCGCCTACAGTCCGGCGGCCTCGCGGTCGGGTTTGGCGTAGAGTTCGCCGCCGTGGCAGTCGTTGATGACCAGGAGGGGAAAATCCTCCACGGTCAGTTCGCGGATGGCCTCGGGACCCAGTTCGTCGAAAGCGATGACCTTGGCGTCCTTGATGCATTGAGACAGAAGCGCCCCGGCGCCGCCCGTGGCGCCGAAGTAGACGGCCTTGTAGGTCTTGAGCGCGTCCTTCACGGCGTCGTTGCGCTTGCCCTTGCCCACGCTGGCCTTGAGTCCCAGGCTGTGAAGCCTGGGCGCGTAGGCGTCCATGCGGTAGCTGGTGGTGGGACCGGCCGCGCCGATGGGCCGCCCCGGAGGCGCCGGGCTCGGCCCCACGTAATAGACCACCGCTCCCTTCAGATCGAACGGCAGGTCCTCGCCCTTGTCCAGGCGGTCCACCAGCCGTTTGTGGGCGGCGTCGCGGGCGGTGTAGATGGTTCCGGTCAGCTTGACCACGTCCCCGGCCTTGAGCTTCACCATGTCCGCATCGGTGAGCGGCGTTTTGAGGGAGTATTCGGCCATTAGAGCGTCACCTCCTTGTGCCGGGCGGAATGGCACTGAATGTTCACGGCCAGCGGCAGGCTGGCGATATGGCATGGCTCCATGCGGATTTTGACGTCCAGGCAGGTGGTGACGCCGCCCAGGCCCATGGGGCCCACGCCGAGCTTGTTAAGATCCTCGAGCAGGTCCTTTTCGAGCTTGTCGAGTTCGGGGTCCGGATTCGCGTCGCCCAGCTTGCGCAGCATGGACTCCTTGGCCAGAAGCGCCGAGCGCTCGAAGGTGCCGCCGATGCCGATGCCCACGATGGTGGGCGGACAGGGGTTGGGTCCGGCCTCGGCCACGCGTTCGATGACGAACTTCTTGACGCCCGCCCAGCCCTGGGCCGGCGCCAGCATGGTCACGCGGGACATGTTTTCCGAACCGCCGCCCTTGGCCATCATGCTGATTTTCAGCTTGTCGCCGTGGACGATGTCCAGGTGGATGACGGCCGGAGTGTTGTCCTTGGTGTTGGCGCGGGTGAGCGGATGGCAGGCCGATTTGCGCAGATAGCCTTCCTCGTATCCCTTGCGCACGCCCGCGTTGATGGCCTCGCGCGGGGTCATGCCCTCGATCTTCACGTCCTCGCCCATCTCCACGAAGAAGACGGCAAGTCCGGTGTCCTGGCACAGGGGCAGGCCGGTCTCATCGGCCAGCTCGTAGTTTTCCTTGAGCTGGCGGAAGATTTCCTTGGCCGCCGGGGAGGTTTCCCGGGCGGCGCATTTGTCGAAGCATTCCTTCACGTCGGCCGGGAGATACCTGTTGGCGTCGATGCACAGCTTGGCCACGGCGTCCACGACGTCGGCCGCCTTGATCGTTCGCATGGCTACCCCCTTTTGAAGATCTGTTTGAGGGCGGTGATGCCCATTTTACGGCGCAGGAAGCCGAGCTGGTTCTGCAGGGGCAGTCCCTTGGGGCAGACGTCCTCGCAGGCGAGTAAGCCCATGCAGCCGAAGATGCCGTAATCGTTGCCGATGACGTCGAAGTACTCCTTGTCGGAGCGCTGGTCCCTGGGATCGACCACGAAGCGGGCGATGCGATTAAGCGCGGCGGCGCCCATGAAGTCGCTGCGCAGCCTGGCCGTGCCGCAGGCCGCCACGCAGCAGCCGCACTCGATGCAGCGCTCGAGCTCGTAGATCTGCTCGGCCACGGCGTTATCCATGCGCTCTTCCTCGGCGTTCGGATCGAAGACCTTCTTGGTGTGCACCCAGGATTCGGTCTTCTGGTACATCTCCCGGAACCACACGCCGGTGTCCACGGTCAGGTCGCCCAGCATCTTGAACACGGGCAGCGGCATGAGCGTGATGTCGTCGGGCAGGTCCTTGGTCTTTGTCTGGCAGGCCAGGCCCGGACGGCCGTTGATGACGATGGCGCAGGCGCCGCAGATGCCGGCCCGGCAGCAGAAGTCGAATTTGAGCCCCGGATCCTGCTCCTCGCGCAATCTGTTGAGCGCGATGAAAAGCGTCATGTTGGGGTTCTCGTCCAGGTTGAACCGCTGCATGTGCGGGACGGAGCCGGCGTCCTGCGGATTGTAGCGGAATATGTCGAAACGCAGAGTTCTGGCCATGATGTCTTCCTTTCTCTTCACGAGGTTGGCGTTACCGCTTGATGGTTCTTTCCTCTATGAACGCGGCGTCGGCAGTGATGATCTTGCCGCCGCCGTAGCCGCGTTCGCCCGGAGGAAGCTCGAACACGGGAGACGCGTCCTCGTATTTGAGATCCGGCATATCCGCGCCCTCCGGCCAGTACGCCAGGGTGCGGGTAAGCCATTCGCGGTCGTTTCTTTCCGGGTAATCCTCGCGCGTGTGGCTGCCTCTGCTTTCGGTGCGGGCCAGGGCCGCCGTGGCGATGCACAGGGCGAGCTTCACCTGCCCCTTGATCTTGAGCGCCGAGGAAACCTCGTAGTTGGCGCCCTTGCCGTCGGAACGCAGGCCGACCTTTCCGGCGCGCTCATAGACCTCTTTCAAGGTCTCCACGCATTTTTCCAGGTCCTTGCCGTTGCGGAACACGAAGCAGCCGTCCATGAGGGCTTCCTGCATGGCGTTGCGGACCTCGTAGACGTTCTCGCGGCCGTTCCTGCGCTCGATGAGGGCGGCGATGCGGTCCTTCTGGGCGAGCACGGCCTCGCGGGCCAGTCTGGAGTCGATCTTGACATCGTGGCCCTGCAGGAATTCGGCGATCTTGCGGCCGATGATGCCGCCCGCCACCACGGTTTCGGCCAGGGAGTTGCCGCCCAGGCGGTTGAAGCCGTGCATGTCCCAGCAGGCCGCCTCGCCGGCGGAGAAAAGGCCGGTGAGGCCGTAGGCCGCGCCGTCCTTGTTGGTGCGGATGCCGGCCATGGTGTAGTGCTGGGTGGGGCGCACGGGAATGAGCTGGGTGCGCGGGTCCACGCCCAGGAAGTGATGGCAGATCTCGTCCACTTCGCGCAGCTTGGTGGAGATGTGCTTGTCGCCCAGGTGCCGGATGTCCAGCCACAGGTGCTCGCCGTAGGGGGATTTCACGCCCTTGCCCGCGCGCATGTGCTCGGTCATGCGGCGCGAAACCACGTCGCGGGAGGCCAGCTCCGCCTTTTCCGGCTCGTAGATCTGCATGAAGCGCTCCTCGTTCACGTCGAGGAGCGTGCCGCCGTCGCCCCGGCAGCCTTCGGTCACCAGGATGTCCGTGGGCACGATGCCGGTGGGGTGGAACTGGATGGCCTCGGGGTTGCCCACCGGCACGACGCCGGTGTCCATGGCCAGGATGTGTCCGCCGCCGTCGCAGATGACCGCGTTGGTGGTGGCTTTGTAGATGCGGCCGAACCCGCCGGTGCAGATGGCGGTGGCCCGGGAAAGGTAGGCTTCGAGTTCCCCGGTGCGCAGGCAGCGCACCACGGCGCCGCAGCAGTTCTCGCCGTCGTGGATAAGCGCGATGGCTTCCTTGCGGTCGCGCACGTCGATGCCGAGCTGGGCGCAGCGGTTGTCCATGGTGCACATGACCGCGTGGCCGGTGCCGTCCGAGGTGTAGCAGGTGCGCCATTTGGCAGTGCCGCCGAAGGAGCGGGCCGTGATCAGGCCTTCCTTGTCGGGCTCCTCGTATTTTTCGAATTTCTCGCCGCCCTTGAAATAGAAGGATTTGCCGGGAACCACGCGGTTCCAGGGCACGCCCCAGTGGGCCAGGCGGCGCATCTCGATGGGCGCGGCGTCGGCGAAAAGCCGGGCCACTTCCTGGTCGCAGCCCCAGTCGGAGCCTTTGACCGTATCGGCGAAATGGACGTCGACGCTGTCGCCCTTGCCCATGGCGCAGTTGCCGAGCGCCGCCTGCATGCCGCCCTGGGCGGCCGAGGAGTGGGACCTGCGCGCGGGAACGATGGACAGGACGATCACGTCGAAGCCGGCGTCCGCCGATTCCACGGCGATGCGCTCGCCGGAAAGGCCGGCGCCGACGACCAGAAGATCGGAATAGAAAATCTGCATGGCTCCACCCTTATGCGGCTAAAGTTACGAAACGGATCAAGGTGATCAGACCGATGACCATGAAGATGGAGAACAGGCCCAGCTCCAGGCGCTTGGACTTCGCCCTGTTGCCGGTCTTGATGAAACCCCATTTCACGCCGATGCGGTAAAAGCCGATGGAGACGTGCATTTCCACCATGGGCAAAAGGATCAGGTAGAAGACCAGCCACCAGCCGCCCTGGATGCGGGCGGCGGACTTGGCCGCGGTGATAGGCAGATCGGTCAGGACCACCCACATATGGATGGAGCCCATGATAAGGATGATCATGGCGGTGACGGCCTGGACCACCCACAGCCAGGTGTCCTTGTGATGCAGCATCTTGGCGTGGGCCAGGATGGTTTGCTGGCCGTCGGCCCTGAAGGGGATTTTCCTGGCGGCCAGGACGAAATGCAGGAGGAAGGCGCAGCCGATGAGCGGGCCGCCCACCTGGGCCATGTAGGTGGCCTCGAAGAATCCGGCCAGCGCGTTCATGGCGCCGGCGCCCAGGATGACGGACGACACGAGGATCATATGGGACCACATGAAGGCAATGAGTCCGGCTCCGGTCAGCATCTGCAACCAGTCGAGAAAGGCGTCCCTTGCGGAATAACGCGGGACGGGCATGATTGCGTCAATGGACATAACGCTCCTCCATCTTGCGGCGAGGCCGCGGTTAATGAGATCCGGCCGGTCCGCCCGCCGCCGGGCGTGCGGAACCAGCCCCAGCCTTACGTGAAACGCCGGTCCCGGCGAAGCCCCCCCGCCTGGTCCGGATAAGCGCAAGCGAAAACCGGCCGCCCCCCGGACAGCCGGGACAACGCTCCGATTCGATTTTCGCGAACGATCTTCTTCGGGAAACTACCCGGGATTGACGACTCCGGGAAGAAAAAAGGAAAACGGGAAGGCGGGAGAACGCGGCGGGCGGACGCGGCGACCGGAATCCGAAACCTTTCCGGATACGCGCTCGCCGCAAGAACGCGCGCTCCCGGAAAGCCCATCCGGCGGTAAACCGGACCTTCGCCCGCATTGTTCATGAATGTCACCCCTTTGAGCCGGGAACCAGCTGCGGCGCGCCTTTCCTCATATCGCGCGCCTTCGGGCCGAGAACGCCTCCCCAGAGCGGGGCTTTTCTGGTTCCTTTTGACTGCATACCCCACAATGATTGATTGGTCAATCAGTCTTCGTATTTTTTTTGACTTCCTCTTACTTTTTGATAATCTATTTGATTTTTTCATGTTCCGTGATTACCGTACTCCTCATGCCCGGCGCTCCACATGAGCGCCCCGCCGGAAACGGGCGCAAAGGGCCGCAAGCAGGCGTCCCCCATCCAGGCGGCTCCGGCCGCCCAAACGCCCCGCCGTCCGGACCCGCCTTCCCGGTCCGGCCGTTTGGGCGGCGAGCTCCGTTTCCTTCGCGAGGGAAGACCATGTCATGAAAAAACGCCGCATTCTGCGTTGCGCCCAGGAAGTGTTCGGCCAGTACGGCTATCACGCCGCCACGGTCAAAATGATCGCCGAGAAGGCCGGCGTCGCCTTCGGGCTTGTGGCCCATCATTTCGGAAGCAAGGAGAATCTGTTTCTTCGAGCCGGGTTCGACATGGTGGACCAGGCCATGGCGGCCATATGCTCCCGGCCGGAAAAACCGGAAAACGGCCTGGAGGACGTGGGGCTTTTCATCCAGGCCTATCTCGATTTCACCCTGGAGCACGCCGCCGCCTTTCCCATCCTCATCCGCTGCTCCCCGTTCAGCGATGTAGATCTTGATTTCGCCAGAGAGCGCATCGCGGAGAAATTCGGCGACTTCCTGCTGGACATCTCCCGGCGCCTGGACCGGGGCATGCGGGACGGCTCCGTGCGCCAGGCGCCGCTCATGGAAACGGCCATCCTGGTCTACGGCGGCATCGTCAGCGCCGTGCGCACGCGTTTTCTCACGCCCTACCGCCTGCCGCGCCTGTATGCGGAGACCAAGCGCTACGCCCTGGAAGCCATCCGCGCCCGGGAGGAGGATCCCGCCCCGCTCCAGCCCGTCTCGGTCTTCGGCAAGGGCGAGATGATCGACTAGCGTTTCCAAAGCGGGTAAAGGGCCTCTTGAAGGAGCCCCGATGCCTCGATTTCGCGCTAACGCCGCCGCCCGGCAAGGCGGCGCGTCTTTTCCGGGCGCGTCCGGCCTCATGCCGGCGGGCGCCTCCGGTCTCATATCGGCGGGCGCGTTCGCCTCGGTTCTCGGCGCCTCGGCCTTCGCCTTCGCCTTTCCGCTGCTGGCTTCAAGCGCGGGCTGGTCCTTCGGAACCCTGGGGGCGGCCTTCACCCTGTATTATCTGATCCGCATCCTGTGCTCCCCCCTGGCCGGCGCCCTGGCGGACCGGCTGGGCCAGCGAGCCCTGCTCGTTCCGGCCGCGCTCCTCGGAGCCGTCGCTCCCCTTTTCTGTCTGATCTGGCGCGCCCCGGCCACGTTGCTCTGGGCGCAGTGCCTGCTGGGGGCGTGCGGCGCGGCCATCCGGCCCGTGAGCGCGGCCGCCGTTTCGCGCGCCGGGCCGCCGGAACGCCTCGGCAGGCGCTTCGGTTCGTACAACGCCCTGATCAACCTGGCGTTTTTTCTCGGCCCCCTGACCGCCGGGGCGCTCTTTTTTTCCCGCGACCCCGTCCCCATGATTCTCTTTCTTTCCCTGTGCATGCTCCTGGCCGCCCTGGCCTTTTCCCGGGCGCCAGGGAAGACCGCCCCGGACAGGGCCGCGCGGACGGCGAACCAGGGCCTGGGCGTCACGGACCGCCCCCTTTTCGCCGCCGCCCTTGTGGCCATCGCGGGCCGGACGGTCCAGGCGGCCGCCCTGGCCGCGTTCTACCCTCTCATCCTGTCCCGCCAAACCGGCGGAAGCGTCCTTTTCGCCAGCGTTCTCTTCGCCGCGCCGGCCCTGGCCGCCTGTCTGGCCCTGCCCCTGGCCGGACGCCTGAGCGACGGCCGGGACGCGCTTCTTTTCGCCCTGGGCGGCATGCTGGCCGGATCCCTGGCCCTGTGCGGCGCGGGCCTGGCCGCGACGCCGGCCGGATTTCTGGCCGCCGGGCTGGCCATGGGCGCGGGCGCCTCCCTGTCCCTGCCCGCCTCCATGTCCCTGGCCGCGCGGTGCGGCCCGGACGCCGGGCGCCTCATGGGCGCGGCCCACGCCGCGGCGGGCGCCGGGTTTCTCATGGGCCCCATGTTCTGCGCCCTGGCCTCCGAGCGGGCGGGCAGGCTGGAGGCCGCCCTTCTTGCCGCCGCCTGCGCGGGCGTTTTCGCCTGCCTGCCCCTGTGCGCCCTGTATTTCGAGCGCCGCCTGCGTTATTCGCGCGCCCTCTCCTGGGGCCTGGCCGTCCTGGCCCTGGCGCCCGGGCTGCTTATCTGGCCTGGGGCCGGTCCGGCCGGAACCCTGCGAGACGCGCCGGACAACCTCTATAGACAGACCCGGGCGGTCATGGGCACCCTGGCCACCCTCACCCTGGAAGCGGCGGACGAAGCGGCGGCGGAACAGGCGGCCCAGGCGGCCTTCGACCGCATCGCCGGACTCTCGGCGGATTTCGACCACCGCAACCCCTACGGCTCCGTGGGGCGGATCAACCAGGCGGCGGGCAAGAATCCCGTCCGCGTCTCCCCGGAAGCCTTCGCCCTCATCCGGGACGCCCTGACCTTCGCCCGGGCAACGGACGGGATTTTCGATCCGGCCATCGGCGCGGTCACGGTCACGCCGTTTTATTTCCTGAGCCCCGAAGCGGCCCTTCGCGCCAAGAAAGAGCTGACGGACTACCGGCTGGTGGAGCTGGACCCGGACGCCCGGACCGTTTTTCTGCCGCGATCCGGCATGGCTCTCGACCTCGGCGGGCTGGCCAAGGGCGCCGTCATGGACGCGGCCGTCAAGGTTCTGAAGGATCACGGCGTCCGGTCCGGCGTGGCGGAAGCGGGAGGCGACGCCGTGTTCTTCGGGGACAGGACATGGACGGCGGGACTGCGCAATCCCCGGGGCGAGGGGGTTTTCGCCAGCATTCCCGTCAGGAATGCGGCCCTTTGCGGGTCCGGGGATTACGAACGCTATGTGGACGTGGATGCGGCCGCGGGCGCATCCGGCCGCAGGCACCATATCCTTGACCCACGCAGCATGACCCCCGCCTCGAAAAGCGCCGGGGTCAATGTCCTGGCCCGGGATGCGGAAACGGCCGACGCCCTGGCCACGGCGCTTTTCGCCCTGGGCCCGGGGGAAGGCGCGGCCGTTCTGGAGCGGTTCGGGCAAAGCGCGGCCGCCCTGTGGATTTCCCCGGATCTCGAACCGGCCGCCTCGCCGGGCTTTCCCGCCCTGGAGACGCCGCGCCGCGCCTTGACCAGCCCCCCCGGTCCGCGCGTTTCACAGGATTTCCGGGCGGATTCGCCTTGACTGACGTCCCCACGGTCCTACATCTTCAGGATGTCCGGCGGCGGGTCCTGTTTACAACAGGCCTGATCGGCGTATAACCGAAGGCGTGGCGCTCTCACGCCGCAGGCGGGGCCGTCCATCGCTCCGCGACGCGCCGGACGCCGAAAACGCATGATTTCGAGGAGTCGCCCATGGGTAAACACGCCTTCCGCAGCCTTCTGGCTCTTGTTTGTCTTACGATCCTGGCCTCGCCCGCCCTGGCATCCCTGCCGGAACTGACCGAGCTTGTGGAAAAAGTCGGTCCGGCCGTGGTCAACATATCCACCACGAAAACCGTCAACGAGCAGGACCGGCTGCGGGAATTCTTCGAGTTCCACAAAAAAGGCGCGCCGTTCGAGGAGTTCTTCGACCAGTTCGACAAATTTCTCGGCCCCAAGGGAAAGGACGGCAAGGACAAGGGCCGGACCTTCAAGCAGCGCTCCCTGGGCTCCGGCTTCATCATTTCCAAGGACGGCTACATCGTCACCAACAACCACGTGATCGAGGAGGCGGACGAGGTCAAGGTCAACCTGCCCGACTCGGACAAGCCCCTTCCCGCCAAGGTGGTGGGGCGCGATCCGGAAATGGACCTGGCGCTGCTGAAGATCGAGGACGGCGAGAACCTGCCCTACCTCGAATTCGGCGACTCGGCCAAGCTCAAGGTGGGCCAGTGGGTGCTGGCCATCGGCAACCCCTTCGGCCTGGAAAACACCGTGACCGCGGGCATCATCAGCGCCATGGGCCGCATCATCGGCGCCGGTCCCTTCGACAATTTCATCCAGACCGACGCCTCCATCAATCCGGGCAACAGCGGCGGCCCCCTGCTCGATCTCGAAGGCCGGGTCATCGGGGTCAATACCGCCATCGTGGCCGCCGGACAGGGCATCGGCTTCGCCATCCCCTCCAACATGGCCAAGGACATCGTGAACCAGCTGCGCGAGAACAAAAGCGTCAAGCGCGGCTGGCTCGGCGTGACCATCCAGGACATCGACGAGAATACGGCCAAGGCGCTCGGGCTCGACGCGCCCAAGGGCTCGCTGGTGTCCTCGGCGCTGCCCGGCGATCCGGCGGACAAGGCCGGGATCAAGACCGGCGACGTCATACGCGCGGTCAACGGCGAGGAGATCGAGGATTCCAACGGTCTTCTGCGCAAGATCGCCGCCCTCCGCCCCGGGGAAAAGGCCGAACTGACCGTGTTCCGCAACGGCGCCGAGCTGACCGTGTCCGTGAAGCTCGGCCAGCGCGACGCCCAAAAGACCGCCCAGAACATGATGGGCGAGGACGAGCCCGAACAGACGGACGAGGCCAGGGTCCTGGGGCTCACCGTGACGCGGCCGACCAAGGACGAGGCCAAGGCCCTCGGCATGGAGAAGCCCGAGGGGCTTCTCATCACCGAGGTGGACGAAGGTTCGGCCGCCGAGGAGACCGACGTGCGCCCCGGCGACGTGATCATGGAGATCAACCAGCGCCCCGTGGACTCGCCGGAGGATTTCTCCAAGGCCGTCAAGGAGGAAGGCGCCAAGAAGGGCGTGGTCATGCTCCTGCTCAAACGCAAGGGACAGAACCTGTTCAGGACCATTCCCGTTGACAAGAAGTAATCCATAGGTTCTACGACCGCTCGGGCGGACGGACGCGGCCGCGTTCGTCCGCCTTTGTTTTCAAGCCCGGCCCGGGACGCAGGCCCCGCGGACGGATTCCCGGACCGGCGCGCGAACGCGCGCCGCGAAAACGCCTGAAGGACGCGCCCACATGCCAGACGTCACGCCCCAGACTCCCGGTTCGCTTCCCGAAAGCGTTTTCGCGCCCTGCAAGATCAATCTGCACTTACGGATCACCGGGCGCAGGGTGGACGGCTACCACGAGCTCGACACGATTTTCCTCCCGGTGGAAAACCCCAGCGACGTCATCGTCTTCTTTGCCGGGGCGTGCGGTACCGGGCTGGTCTTCACCTGTGACGACCCGGCCATCGCTGGCGAGGACAACCTCATGGCCAGGGCCTACCGGCGTTTCGCGGCCCGGACCGGCTTCGCCCCGGACCTTGGCGTTCATCTGACCAAGCGCATCCCCTACGGCTCCGGGCTCGGCGGGGCCAGCTCCGACGCCGCGGTCATGCTCGCGCGGCTCAACGCCCTGGCCGGGCGGGCCGCCCTTTCCCCCGGGGATCTGAGCGCCCTCGCCGCCTCCCTGGGAGCGGACATTCCCTTTTTCCTCCAGTCCTCCCCGGCCCGGGCTACGGGCATCGGGGACGTCCTTGCGCCCGTCTCTCTCCGCCTTTTGGGCCTGACCCTGGTCATCGTCTGCCCGCCCGTGGCCGTTTCCACGCCCTGGGCCTACCGGACCTACGACGAGCTCCCGAAAAAAGGCGGGAAAAGCGGCACGGAATCCTTGACAAGGTTAATGGGGGAAAATACAAGGTGCGTTTGCGTGACCGCCGCGCCGCTCTACAACAGTTTTGAGCGGATCGTTTTCGCCGCGCACCCCGCGTTGCGGGACCTGAAGGAACATCTTCTGGCCCTGGGAGCCTGCGGGGCGGCCTTAAGCGGCAGCGGTTCCGCCGTATTTGGTCTGTTCAGAGACCAGGACAAGGCTTTCGGCGTAGCCGCCGAACTGGAAAAAAACGAGGGACGAACGTTCGTCACCGTTCTCCGGTAAGGCGCGCGGCGAAGTTTTCGCTTCGCCGTCGCAAGCGCCGTTTCGCTGGGGCGTCGCCAAGTTGGCAAGGCACGGGGTTTTGGTCCCCGCATTCGTGGGTTCGAATCCTACCGCCCCAGCCATTTTTATCAACGGGAATCCCTTGTGGAACGCCGAATGGCGGACAAGCGACCGTCCGCATGCCGCGCCTTCGGGAGCGGCGGGAAAAGGCCCAACATCATGGCGCATGGCGACTTGAAAATTTTAAGCGGCACGTCCAATCTGCCGTTGGCCGAGGCCATCTGCGACCACCTCGGGTGCACCCTGCTCCCGGCCAAGGTCGGCAAATTCAGCGACGGCGAAATCCGCATCGAGGTCGGCGCCAACGTCCGCGGATCGGACATCTTCGTGGTGCAGTCCACCTGCAATCCCGTCAATTTCAACCTGATGGAACTGTGCCTCATGCTGGACGCCTTAAAGCGCGCCAGCGCCAGCCGGGTGACCGCCGTGGTGCCCTACTACGGCTACGCCCGCCAGGACCGCAAGGTCACGCCGCGAGCCCCCATCAGCGCCAAGCTGGTGGCGGACTTCCTGACCATCGCGGGCATGAACCGGCTTTTGACCATCGACCTGCACGCCGGACAGATCCAGGGCTTTTTCAACGGCCCGGTGGACAACCTCTACGCCGCGCCCATCATGGCCGATTATTTCCGGGGCGTCGGCGGCGACGATCTCATCGTGGTCTCCCCGGACGCGGGCGGCGTGGAGCGCGCCAGAGCCTTCGCCAAACGCCTGGGCGGGGGGCTGGCCATCATCGACAAGCGCCGGGACGCGCCCAACCAGGCCCAGGCCATGCACGTCATCGGCGACGTGACCGACAAGATCTGCGTGGTGCTCGACGACATGATCGACACGGCCGGAACCATCGTGGCCGCCGCCGACGTGCTCATCGACAACGGGGCGCGCGAGGTCATGGCCTGCGCCACCCACGCCGTGCTTTCCGGTCCGGCCATCGAGCGCCTGGAGAATTCCCGGTACACCCAGATCCTCACCACGAACACCATCCCCTTGAACGACAACGCCAGATGCTGCTCGAAGATCAAGGTGCTGTCCATCGCCGGGCTTTTGGCCAAGGCCATTCACAACATTCACACCGAATCCTCGGTCAGCGTCCTGTTCACCTGATGCGGCCGGGATGAGAAAAATTTTTTCGCGGTAAATCGCACAAGGAGAAACACGACATGAAAGAGCAACTGTCCTTGGCCGTCAAGACCCGGTCCTCCAGCGGCAAAGGCGCCAATCGCAAGCTTCGGGCCGATGATATCGTGCCCGGCATCTATTACGACGCCAAAGGGACCAATATCCCGGTCATGGTGGGCGAACTGCCGCTTTTGAAGCTCGTCAAATCGGCCGGCCCCTCCCACGTCTTCGATCTGATCATCGAGGGCGAAGCCGGCCAGGAGACCAAGCCCTCCCTCATCTGGAAGCTCCAGCGGCATCCCTACAAGAACAAGCTCGTACACGTGGATTTCTACGGCGTGGACATGGAAAAGCTGATCAAGGTCCATATCCCCGTGGAAGTCACCGGCAAGGCCAAGGGCGTGATCGTGGGCGGCCGTCTGGAAGTGTTCGCCGAACAGGTCGAAATCCAGTGCCTGCCCGGCGCCATCCCGGACAAGGTCGTCATCGACGTGACCGAACTCGGGCCGAACCAGATCATCCACATCGACGCCGTGGTCTTCCCCGAGGGCGTCAAGGCCGTTTTCGAGAACAATTACCCCGTGGTCGGCGTCATCACCCAGGACGAGGATGAAGGCGCCGGAGAAGGCGAGGCCGAAGCCTAGCCCCTATCGCGCGATGTCAGGCGCCTTTCCGGAACGCCCGCGTTCCGGAAAGGCGCTTTCGCCTCGTCTCTCGCGCCCGCCGTTCTCCCGGCGCTCGCGTCAGGCGCCGGCGTAACCAGCGGGCGTTTGCCAATCCTCCACCCTCCCGGCCGCATCTATGGCTTTTACGACGCTTATCGTTGGTCTTGGCAATCCAGGCCCCAAATACGACCGCACCCGGCATAATTTCGGCTTCATGGCCGCGGACGCGTTGCGCCTTGCCGCCGAGCGGAACAATCTTCCCGTCCAGACCCTGTCGCCTCCCCGGAAGAACTGCGAACTGTGGAGCCAGCCTCTTGCGGGCGGACGCGGGCGGCTTCCAGGCCTTTTTCTCGTCCAGAAACCGGCCACCTTCATGAATTTGAGCGGCGAGGCCGTGGCGCCCGTGTGCGCCTTCTACAAGCTCGACCCCAAGAACATCGTGGTCCTGCACGACGAACTGGACCTCCCCCTGGGACGGATCAAGATCAAGCGCGGCGGCGGCGACGCCGGGCACCGGGGGCTGGCCTCCATAGGGGCCTGCCTCGGAACCCGCGACTATTGCCGCATCCGCCTGGGCATCGGCCGTCCGGCCCCGGAGCGGGACGTGAAAAACTACGTGCTGGAACGGTTTTCCTCCGATGAGGCGGCCATCGCCGAAAAGGTTTGCGCACAGGCCGCGGCAGGTCTGGCCGTCCTTTTCGAGGAAGGACTCGAAGCGGCCATGCGCCTTGTCAACGGCTTCGACGCCCTGCCCAGGGACTGATCCCTCCGCTGCGGAATTGTTTCCATTCTTGCGTGGACTATTTTCTCCCATTGCGGTACTGTTCGCCCTAACGATTTCATTTTCCCTCTGTTCACGTGGTCGATGCAGGCTCGGCGCTGCGCGTAAAGCGCCGCAACCAGAGCCGCGAAGGAGTCTTTTCTGGTGTTTTCCGTGGACGATCTTGTCGTGTATCCGGCCCAAGGCGTGGGCAAGGTCGAGCGTATTGAATCTCAGGAAATAGGCGGCGCCAAGGCTGATTTTTTCATCGTCCGCATTCTGAGCAATAACGTCACGCTCCTTGTTCCCATCAAAAACGCCGCCAACGTCGGGTTGCGTCCCTTGTGTTCCAAGCAAGAGGGCGAACGCATTCTCAAGTCCCTTGAGGATCGTTCGGATTTCACCGGCTACACCGGTCAGAACTGGAACAGGCGGTACCGCGAGTATTCGGAGAAACTCAAAAGCGGCGACCTCGCGGATGTGGCCTACGTGCTCAAGGAACTGCTGCTCATCGGCCAGAACAAGGAATTGTCCTTTGGCGAGCGCCGTCTCCTGGAACAGGCCACCAACCTCCTCACGCTGGAACTGGCTCTGTCCCTTGACCGGCCCCAGGACGACGTCAAGGAGACCATCAACGAGCTGTTCGCCGACGTACTCGCGCCCAAAGAGACTGAAGAAGAGGCGTAACGCGCGCCCGGCCGGGCTTTTTCCGGCGCGAGCGCTTGACAGATCAAGGAAAAAGTATAAGTAGCTTCGTCAGGCGATTTTTTCGCCCCCCGCATTGTCAGGTTCCAAGTACATTTTACACTAAAATCTTCCGGGAAATACGGCTTCGGCCGTGTATTGAGTATTTTCTGCAAAGCATTGAATCTTCCATAGCATATTTCCGCGACAGACCGGCGCCTGCTCTTTGGATCGTTTCTTCGTTTTTTCTCTCCCGGCGCGGCCCTTTCCTGTCCGAAATCCGGAAATTTCCGCTATGGCCCAATCCGTCTTCGCTCAAGCAAAACGCACCACTTTGTCACGGAGTCAGTAAATGAACCTTTCCGAGTTGAAAACCCAAAGCATGATCGAGCTTATGGAGCTCGCCAGCCAGTACAACGTTGAAAATCCGAGCGGCATGCGCAAGCAGGAACTCATCTTCGCCATCCTGCAAAGCTGCGCCTCCCAAAACGGCTCCATCTACGGCGAAGGCGTGCTCGAAATCCTTCCCGACGGCTTTGGGTTCCTTCGCTCTCCCATGTACAGCTACATGCCCGGTCCCGACGACATCTACGTCTCCCCCTCGCAGATCCGCCGTTTCGGCCTGCGCAAGGGCGACGTGGTCTCCGGCCAGATCCGCCCCCCCAAGGAAGGCGAGCGCTATTTCGCGCTGCTGCGGGTGGGCGAGATCGGCTTCGCGCCCCCCGAGGCCTCGCGCAACCTGGTGCTCTTCGACAACCTCACCCCGCTGTATCCCCAGGAACGCTTCGTCCTCGAAAACGGCGCCGAAAATTACTCCTCCCGGGTCATCGACCTTCTGGCTCCCATCGGCCGCGGACAGCGCGCGCTCATCGTGGCCCCGCCCCGCACCGGCAAGACCATGCTCCTGCAGACCATCGCCAACTCCATCAGCGCCAACGACCCCAACGCCTACCTCATCGTGCTGCTCATCGACGAACGGCCTGAGGAAGTCACGGACATGGAGCGCACGGTCAAGGCCGAGGTGGTCAGCTCCACCTTCGACGAGCCGCCCCAGCGCCACGTCCAGGTGGCCGAAATGGTCATCGAAAAGGCCAAGCGCCTGGTGGAGCGCAAACGCGACGTGGTCATCCTGCTCGACAGCATCACCCGTCTGGGCCGGGCCTACAACGCCGTGACCCCCTCCTCCGGACGCGTGCTCTCCGGCGGTCTGGACGCCAACGCCCTGCAACGCCCCAAGCGCTTCTTCGGCGCCGCCCGCAACATCGAGCACGGCGGCAGCCTGACCATCATCGCCACCGCGCTCATCGACACCGGCTCGCGCATGGACGAGGTCATTTTCGAAGAATTCAAGGGCACCGGCAACTCGGACATCTATCTCGACCGCCATCTGTCCGAAAAGCGCGTCTTCCCGGCCATCGACATCAACCGCTCCGGCACCCGCAAGGAAGAGCTGCTCCTGCCCGAAGACGTGCTCAACCGCGTCTGGATCCTGCGCAAGCTGCTCGCGCCCATGAGCCCCATCGACAGCATGGAATTTCTGCTGGACAAGATGCGCGGCTCCAAGAGCAACCGGGAATTCCTCGACCTCATGAACAGATAGCGATCGCGCATCGCGTCCATTCCAGGTAAAAAGGCGGACTCCGGTCCGCCTTTCGCCGTTTTGACGCCTCTGCGGGCCGCCCTTCCCTTTCCGCCACAAGACCTTATACTCCCTCTTGCGCCCCGCCATAAGGGCGGCTATCCTGGCGCAACGCCCCTTGGAAAACGCCCGGCGCTTTTCAAGAAGATCAATACGTCAAACATCCCGTCCCCGCCTTTCGCCCCTGCGGCGCCCGGCGGCGGGAACACGTCGCCCGCGACGAGCGACAAGAGAGGCAGCCATGGGCGTCCCGCGGCAAACCGTCCCGCCGAAAACCGTTCACGCTTCCCGTCCCCTGCGCGCCCTGGCGGCGCTTCTGGCCTTCCTGACCTTTTTCGCCGGGACCGCCCGGGCGGGGCTTTTCGATTTCACGGTGGAGGACGAAAAGGAGCTCGGCCAGAAATACAACGCCATCATCCGGGCCAAGCTCCCCTTGATCGAGGACCCCGAAATTTTAGGCTACGTGCGCGACGTGGTGACCCGCGTCTCTAAAAACATGTCCGCCCAGCCCTTCCCGCTGACCGTCAATGTCATCAGGGACAGCTCCATGAACGCCTTCGCCGCACCGGCGGGGTACGTCTACGTGTTCACCGGGCTCATCCTCAATCTCAACCACGAATCCGAGTTCGCCGCCGTGGTGGCCCACGAACTGGCCCACGTCTCCCAGCGCCACCTGGCCTCCAAGGTGGAGAGCATGAAATACTACTCCATCGCCCAGGTGGCCGGCATGCTGGCGGGCGCCATCCTGGGCGCGGCCACCAACAATCCCGAGGCCGGCGGCGCCGTGGCCATGGGCTCCCAGGCGGCCACCGCCCAGACCTACCTCAGCTACAGCCGGGTGGACGAGCACGAGGCCGACGACGTGGGCATGAACTATCTGACGGCTTCGGGCTACGACCCGAACGGCATGACCGGCGCCTTCACGGTCATGCGGCGCATGAAGTTCCTGAAGGGCGGCGGCGACATACCCACCTATCTGAGCACCCACCCGGGCCTCAACGAGCGCATCGGCTATCTCGAGGACCGCATCAAGAAGATGCCGCCCGAGGTGAAGGCGCGCAAGAACGACGACTCGCGCTTCCTGCGCGCCCAGACCCTCATCCGGGCCCGCTACACCGACCCCTCCATCGCTTTGGGGTACTACTCCAAGCTGGGAGACAAGATGTCCTGCCTGGACAAGCTCGGCAAGGCCATCGCCCTTTCCCGCACCCAGAATTTCGCCCTGGCGGCCAAGCCCTTTGAGGAGGCGCTGGCCTGCGGCGGAGACGATCCCCTCTATTTGCGGGAGGCGGGGCGTTTTTTCCTGAAAATCCGCCAATTCGCCAAGGCCGACGCCCTGCTGCGCAAGGCTTTCGAGAAAAATCCGGTGGATCTGGAATCGCGGCGGGACTACGCCGACCTTCTGGCCCAGAACGGGGACTACAGCCAGGCTCTGCGCCTCATGTCCCCGGTCATGCTCCATGAGCCGGAAAGCCCGGAGACCCACGCCGTCTACGCCAGAATGCTCGGCGCCTCGGGCGACCTGTTCGGCGCCCACCTGCATCTGGCCTATGCGGCCATCTACAGGATGGACAAGAAGCAGACGGAATTTCAGATGGAAAAAGCCAAGGATCTGGCTTCGACCCCTGCCCAGCGTCAGGAGCTGGCCAAGCTGGAAAAGCTTCACGAAGCCCGCGAAGACCTGTTCGGGAAATATTTCTAGCGGCCCGGTCCCGCCTGCCCGAAAAGCAAACGGAAGCGGCGCGAGCGCGCTTTGACGGCGCGGGGCGATAGCGGCGCACCCGGCCGGGTGAAAAGGCGTTATGCGTCCCCGGAGCCGTCCATGAGCCGCTTCGCCGCCCCGGCGCAGGCGGCCTCGCGCTCGCGGATGGCCGAAAGCCCCATCAGCTCGTTGAAGGCGCCGAAATCCAGCATGCGCTCCGCCATTCCCGCCGATCCCCCGGTTTCCATGATCTCGCGAAAGACCGCCTCCATGGCCCAGGCCGCGGCGTACAGGGCGCTCACCCCGTAGGAGACCAGGGAAAAGCCCAGTTCCTGCAAGGCCTGGGCGTCCAGCAAGGGCGTCTTGCCGCCCTCGATGAAATTGGCCATGACCGGGGCGTCGATTTCCGCCACGATCCGGCGCATGTCCTCGACCGTGCGCGGCGCCTCCACGAAAATCACGTCCGCCCCCGCCCGGCGCATGAGTTGACCGCGCGCGATGGCCTCGTCCAGGCCGTGGACGGAAAGCGCGTCGGTGCGGCCCATGATCACGAAATCCGGATCCGTCCTGGCGTCTAGGGCCGCCGTGATCTTGGCGGCCATCTCCTCGCGGGAGACCACGGCCTTGCCGTCCATATGGCCGCAGCGCTTGGGGAAGACCTGATCCTCGATGAAAAGACCGGCCGCGCCCGCCTGTTCGAAGGCCTTGACCGTGCGGGTCACGTTGGGAAGCCCGCCGTGTCCCGTGTCCGCGTCGGCAAAGACCGGGATGTCCAGACAGCCGGCCATGCGGCCCACATGACCGGCCATTTCGGTCATGGTCAAAAGGCCCACGTCAGGCATGCCGAGCAGAGAGGCGCTGGCGCCGTAGCCCCCGCAGCATACGGCCCGGGCTCCGGCCTTCCGGGCGCACCTGGCGGCCAGCCCGTTGTGGACGCAGGGCATGCGCAGGATCTCGCGATCCAGGATGAGCGCCTTGAAGCGCGAGGTCATCTTCATGAGCGTGCCTCAAGAAACCGGCGGCCGTCCGCCGGGCGCGGCTAGATGTCCGCGCCCAGATCCCGGTAGGTTTCGATGTATTTCTTGGCGGCCTTCTCCCAGGAGAAATCCGCCCTCATGGCCCGCTTGACCATGGCCGTCCATTCGTCCGGCCGGGATTTCACCTCGATGGCCGTGAGGATGGCCTCGTACAACAGGTCGGGCTGGGCGGCCTGGAAGATGAATCCCGTGGCGTTGGGATCGGGCCAGGGCACGATGGTGTCGCGCAGGCCGCCCACGGCCGTGGCCACGGGCAGGGCGCCGAAACGCAGCGCGTACATCTGGGTCAGGCCGCAGGGCTCGTAGCGCGAGGGCATGAGGAAGATGTCCGAGGCGGCCTGAATGCGGTGGGCCAGATCCTCGGTGTAGCCGATGCGCACCCCGAGCCTGCCGGGATAGCGCTCCACCAGCTCCATGAGCTTGGCCTCGTAATCCAGGTTGCCCTCGCCGAGCACGGCCACGCACACGTCGAGCGCCATGAGCTTGTCCAGGATCTTGATGACCAGATCGATGCCCTTTTGCTGGCGCAGCCGGCCGATGAACCCGAGAAGGGGCCGCTTTTCCAGACTCTTGCGAAGCCCCAGCTCGGCCATGAGATTGCGCTTGCAGATGAGCTTGCCCGAAAGGTCGTCCGGGGAATAGACGCAGGGCAGATGCCGGTCGTCGATGGGGTCCCAGATGGAATAGTCCGCCCCGTTGGTGATGCCCTTCAGATTGAAGGCCCGCTTTTGCAGGATGCCCTCCAGGCCGCAGCCGAACTCGTGGCTCAGGATTTCACCGGCGTAGGACGGGCTGACCGTGGTCACCAAGTCCGCGTAGGCGATGCCCGCCTTGAGCAGGTTGAAGTCTCCCCAGTACTCCACGCCGTCGATCCCCCAGGCTTCGCGCGGCAGGCCGGAGGTCCAGAAAAGCCGCGAGGCGAACCGGCCCTGGAAGGCCAGGTTGTGGATGGTCAGCAGCGTCTTGGTGTTGCGCCAGAACGGGGCGCCGGGGCGCAGGAAATGCAGGTAGGCCGGAACCAGGGCGGCCTGCCAGTCATGGGCGTGCACGATGGCCGGTGCGCCGTCCAGGCGGCTGGCCCAGGCCATGGTGGCCCGGCAAAAGAAGATGAACCGCTCGCAGTTGTCGAAATAGTCCCCGTCGTGGGTGTTGTAATAATGCCTGCGGTCGAAGTACTCCCCGCGCTCCACGAAATAGACCGGCACGCCCTCGTACTCGGCCTGATAGATCTCGCAGGTGATCGGCGCCCAGGGATAGCCCGCCCGGCATT
>CALGYO010000128.1 GCA_937934715.1 uncultured Desulfovibrionaceae bacterium
GGAGAGCGGGAACCCTCTTCCTTAAAGAGGGTTCCCTCTCTCCCCCCGGCCGCCGGAGGCGGTTACCCGGCCAAATAGCCGGCGATCAGGGCGTCGTAGGCGGAGGTTTTCCTGAAGGCGGCGGCGGCGGTTTCGCGGCGCAGGTCGAGGCCCACTGAAAATTTTCCGTCGGCGAGCTCCTTCAGGATGCGCGGGTAGAAAGACGGGTCCGGGACCACCAGGATGGAGTTGAAGTTTTTGGCGGCGGCGCGGATGAGGCAGGGGCCGCCGATGTCGATCTGTTCCACGGTATCCTTGAGCGGCAGTCTGGCTTCCAGGGCTTTTTCGAAGGCGTAGAGGTTCACGCACACCAGGTCGAAGGCCTTGATGTTTTTTTCGGCCAGGGTGGCCATGTGGCCGGGGTCGTCCTTGTCGGCCAGGATGCCGCCGTGGATGTGGGGGTGCAGGGTTTTGACGCGGCCGCCGAGGATTTCGGGGAAGCCCGTCACGTCGCTGACGGAGGTGACGCGCAGGCCGTGTTCGGCGAGCAATTTTTTCGTGCCGCCGGTGGAGACGAGTTCCACGCCGCCATGCTGGAGGAATCCGGCGAATTCCACCAGTCCGGCTTTATCGGTAACGCTCAACAGGGCGCGGGTGATCGGCAATTGGTCCATGGCTGCCTCGCTTTCGATTTTTTCGAGGCAGTGCCAAATTTAGCCGGGCATGGCAAGGAAGGCGGCCCCCCGGAAAGTTGATTTCCGGCCCCGGGGACGGTTCCTCCGGGGCCGAAAACCAATTGGGGAGGGGAGATTCCTTCCGGCCGTTCGCCGCTCGGCCCGCCCGCCGCTCTTCCCGGGAGCGGTTGGCTGACGGCTGGGCCGCCGTTCCGCCCGCGGCGTCCCGCGCGATGCATTGTCCTCGAAGAAAGCATGCGCTTTCTTCGGGGATGCGGCGCTAGGCGGCGTCCTGGCGCAGCTGGTTGAGCATTTCGATCGCCGCGGCGTTGGCCGGGTCGTGTTCGACGATGCGTTCCAGCTGTTCGCAGGCTTCATCGGTTTTTCCCGCGCTGATGAGGCATCCGGCCAGGGCGTAGCGGACCTCGTGCTTGAGCGGGTCGATGGCCAGGTAATTTTCCAGGTGCGGCGCGGCTTCGCTCTGGGCGCCGGCGGCGTAGGCCAGGCGGACCAGTCCGAAGAGGGCCACTAAATTTTCGGGGTTCTTGGCCAGGGCGTTCTTGAAATGCTCCATGGCCTCTTCCGTCTGGCCCTGTTCCGTTTCAATGAGCGCCATGCCGGCGTAGGAGCGGTCATCCGGGGCGATGCTGGACGCCTTCTTGTAGAAGGTCATGGCCTTTTCCAATTCGCCGCGCTGCACGGCGATGGTGGCCAGCCCCAGGTAGGGCTCGGGGTGCACGCCGTTGCAGCCCATGGCTTTGGAATAGTATTCCTCGGCCTTGTCCATGTCGCCCATGAACAGGTAGCATTCGCCGAGTTCCTTGTTGATTTCATAGTCGAGTTGACCGCTCATTGTGTTCCCCTCCGTAGCGCGAGGCTGGCGTCAAATCCGTTGACGCCGTTTTTCGCCTCGTCAAGGCGTGGCCGGCCCGGCCGGCTGTGACCGTTGTGGACCGCGTCGCGGTCCGGTTCTCCCCTTCCTCAGGACGATGGATGGCGTGGCCATCCGCCCGCAGAGCAACTCTTACCGGGCAAGCTGAGATATGCAATGCTCATGCCATGCTCTATTATTTCGGCGCGGGGCGCCGGACGCCAGGGAAGGCTTTTCCTGGCAATATAATTGATGCGCAAGGGGGCGGCGGGGGATGCGCCAGGCGGGGGCGGGGGGCGCGAGCCCTGTCGGGGCGTTTCGAGGAGGGGGACGTCCTTTCCGGTTTCGCATTGTTACAAAGTCAAACCGGGGCGGGGCGCTGGGAATTTGACGAGATTGCGCGCCGAGCGGGGCGGCGGGGCGGGGATATGCCTTGTTCTTCAGAATAAAACAAATGATATGAGTGTATTGCGTTGTTTGGAACGGAACGTGCTTTAAGAAAAGCCGAATCGGTTCCCAAACCGCCGGTTTGCGGAGCCGGGAGCCTGAAAAAGCGGAGGATGCCAGGATGAAAGACATGTTTCCCGAAAACCTCGGTCTGCTGGGGAAAGTGCTGGATCTTCGGCTGCAACGTCAAAATGTCGTCATGTCCAATCTGGCCAACATGGACATCCCCTCCTACAAGGCCCGGCGGCTGGAATTCGAAAAGGAACTGCAGTCCGCCCTGAACCTGGACGTGAAGGGCAAGATGACCCGGACCAGCGGCGAGCACGTGCCGAGCGCCTTCAATACCTCGACCTTCAAGGGGCAGATCGACATGAGCTGGAAGCCGCAGATCGTGGATGGTCTGGACGGCGTGGACATGGACAAGGAGATGGCCATCATGGCCAAGAACACGCTCATGTACAACGCCCTCGGCGACATCACCAGAAAGTCCTTCGAAGGGCTTCAGAAAGTCATAACCGACGCAAAGGCTTAATATTATGGACTTCATGACAGCGCTCGACATCGGGTCCTCGGCCCTTTCGGCCCAGCGCACCCACCTGAACGTCATTTCGATGAACCTGGCCAACATGAAAACCACCAGGACCGTCAATGGCGGCGGCCCCTACCAGAGAAAGAGCGTGGCCTTCGAATCCACCCCCGTGGACTCCCCGTTCTCCAAGGCCATGCAGTCCGCCCAGGACCGGGAGCTGGCCGGGGTGAAGGTGACCGGCATCGTGAACGACAACCGCCCCTTCCGCATGGTGTACGAACCCGGGCATCCGGACGCGGACGACAGGGGCTACGTGGCCTATCCCGACATCAACGTGGTGGAGGAGATGGCCAACATGATCACCACCATGCGCGGCTACGAAGCCAACGCCCAGTCCATCTCCACGGTCAAGACCATGTTCAACAAAGCCCTGGAAATCGGCAAGTAAAGGAGGATCCTCATGGCCATCCCCATCGGCGCCCTGAACGCGTACAAGTCCGCCCTGTCCCAGGCCTCCTCCATAGACGGCAAGGTATCCAAGAGCCTTATCCGGCCGGGGAAGCCCCAGCAGTCGTTTTCCGAGACCATGACCGATTCGCTCAAGTCCGTGAACGATCTCCAGGAACAGAAGAACCAGATGATCGAATCTTTCGCTTCCGGGGAAACCCAGAACGTGCACGAGCTTATGATCAACCTGCAAAAGGCGGGGCTGGCCATGAGCATGACCACGGCGGTGCGTGGCAAGGTTCTTGAAGCGTACAAGGAATTGACGAAGATGTCCTTCTAGGACGGCGCCGGAACAACCCCTCAGAAATAAACGCCTAGCGGCCACGGAGACGAACCATGCCCCCCGCCCTGTCCCAATTCATGGAAAAGATCGGCGCCTTCTGGAAAGACCGCACCCTGTCCCAGCGCGTGCTCATCGGCGGCCTGGCCCTTGCGGTGGTGACCTCCTTTCTGATCATGGTCTATTTTCTCAACAAGCCCGATTATCGCGTGCTCTACTCCAAGCTCGGCGAGGAGGACGCGTCCAGGGTCGTGGAACTGCTCAAAGCCGCCAAGGTGGACTACCAGCTGGTGGACGGGGGTTCCACCATCATGGTTCCGGCGGACGTGGTCTACGAGCAGCGCCTCAAGGTGGCGGGCGAAGGCATGATGCACGGCCAGGGCATCGGGTTCGAGATTTTCGACGAGCTCAAGGTCGGCCAGACGGATTTCGTGCAGCGCATCAACTACCAGCGGGCCCTTCAGGGCGAACTGGCCCGGACCATTTCGGAATTTCCCCAGATCGAATCCGCGCGCGTGCACCTGGTCCTGCCCCAGAAGAGCCTTTTCATCGAAGAACAGAAAAAGGCGTCGGCTTCCGTGGTCCTGACCTTGAAGAAGGGTCAAAAACTTGACCAGAAGCAGATCCAGGGCATCGTCAATTTCGTGTCCATGGCCGTGGAAGGCCTCACCCCGGACTCCATCACCGTGGCCGACACCACGGGCCAGATCCTCTACCAGCCTTCGGACGAGGATTCCCTGCAGGGCATGACCACCACCCAGTTCGAATTCAAGAACACCTTTGAAAAGAACCTGCAAAACCGCATCGAACAGCTTCTCACGCCCATCATCGGTCCGGGCCGGGCCATCGCCAAGATCAACGCGGACCTGGATTTCAACCAGCGCACCATCCGCAAGGAATCCTACGATCCCGACGTGACCGTGGTCAGAAGCGAGCAGCGCAGCGAGGAAACCACCTCCGGCACCGCCGCCGTGGACAACACGGCCGTGGGTCCCGGCGGAACCGGCGCGGCCGTGCCCAACACCAATTTCAGGGGCGACGGCTTTTCCGGCACGGAAAGCACCGAGAAGTCAAACCGGGAGACCCGGACCACCAACTACGAGATCAACAAGCAGGAAGAAAACGTGGTGGTGGCCGCAGGCGACTTGAATCGCCTGACCATCGCGGTTATCGTGGACGGCACGTACGAGCCGGTCGAAGGCTCCAACGAGTATACGTTCACGCCCCGCAAAGCCGAGGAGCTGGAGCAGATCAAGCAGGTCGTGGCCAAGGCCGTGGGTTTCGACGCCCAGCGCGGCGACGAGATCGAGGTGTCCAGCTTCGAATTCGGCGCCCCTGACGTCTACGCCGAGCCGAGCCTGGTCCAGACCATGATGGAATACGCTCAGCGCCTGGGCAAGCCGTTCCTGAACGGCGTGCTGATCTTCCTCTTCCTGATCCTGGTGGTCAGGCCGGTGGTCCTGGCGCTGATCAGGCCCAGGGTGTCCGAAGAGGACATCGAGACCCTGGAGCGTCTGCCTGAGGGCGAGCGCCGGGTGGCCCTGGCCGAGCCGGAAGAGGAAGAGGTCGGCATGATGGAAGCCTCCAAGCGCTTCGAGATGACCAAGAACCTGGCCATGCAGCTCTTCGAGGAAAACCTGGAACAGGGCGTGAACGTGCTCAAAACCTGGCTGAAGCAGGAGGCGTAGCCGCTT
>CALGYO010000129.1 GCA_937934715.1 uncultured Desulfovibrionaceae bacterium
CCCCGAGGCCCCGAGGCGGCCGCAATCCACGATATCCAGCAACGTTTCCCGCGAAACCTGAGCCCCGGCGTCATAGCGGCGGATGGTCCGCGTCGCGAGAATCAGATCCTTCACGCCCATGCCCGCCTCCTTTTACGCCCGCGTCATGCGTCCGCGTTTTGCGCCCGTGTTTTGCGTCCGGCCGAAACCGGTATCAGTCTTGGACGGGGTTGGGCAACGTTTTTGTCAGGAGCCAGCGCACAAGGCCTCCCGTGTCCGGGCGCGACGGCGGCGCGCGCCGCCGTCTGCCTGGCAAATCGTCGCGAGGACTTCGGGGAAAGGGCGGGGGGCGGTCCGCCGTCCCCACGGGCAAACTCCATGACATCCGAACGGTCTTGGGGTATATGCGCAAGGGGTAAGCGTTTTTCAACGCGGTTCGCCGCCATGCTCGAAGGAGTGGTTATGAAAGCGTCCTCGCTGTTTTTCGTTTGTTTCCTCCTCCTGACGGGCCTTGCCGGTCAGGCCTTCGCCCAGGAACTGTTTTTCTGCGTCAAACCCGGCGGAACCCCGGTCTGCGCCATCGAGGTCATGGCCGGAACGAACGCAGATCCCAGCGTATTGTGCAACAAGGCCAGCCCCCAGTGCGCCCTGGCCTGCGTCGCGGAAGGCGGCGCCGGGGCCGCCGCGAAATACGGGGCCATGGGCCTGCCCGTCATCCCGGTAGACCGGACCATGGCCACGCCGGAGAACATGATGAGCCAGCCCGAAACGCCCGAGATGTGCAAAAGCCAGTATCAGGCCTGCGTGCGCAAATGCCAGACCGACCCCATGAACGCCCAGAATCCGGCCTATTTGCAGCAGTGCTACAGCGCCTGCCAGAGCGTCTATTCCGGCTGCGGCACGGGGAACCGGGAAATCCAGTAGACCGGGCATGATGACCCGGCGGGCCATGATCGCGGCCGCTCAGCCCCATTCCGGGGCGCGGGCCGCATCCCTCGCGGCGGGGGATTCGCCGCAAAGCGGGAGATTGCCATGAAACGAGCGCTGATCGCCTTGAGCGTTTTCGCGTCCCTGTGCCTCGCGTCGGCCGCCTTCGCCGGGACCCAGGCCACGATCATGATCCACATCCCGGATCAGACCGTGTACAGCTGCCCGCGTATCGACTGCGACCAGCTTTTCACCGTCAAGGCCGGAGAGAAGATCGACATTCTGGAAGTGGAAAGCGGCTGGGCCAAGATCACCGCCAAGGGCGGGACCGGCTGGCTGCAACGCGACTACATTTACGAAAAATAGCCGTACGGCCGAAACCCGCGCGGGCCGGGGCGCCATGACGCTCCGGTCCGCGACCTTCACATGGATCTTCAAGGAACCGTCATCCGGCCGCCAAGCGAGGCGGACAGCATCCTGCTCCAGGTCACCCTCGGCTGCTCGCACAACAAATGCGCCTTTTGCGGGGCCTACAAGGACAAGCGCTTCGCCGTGAAGAGCGAGGACGTCATCGACCGGGACATCGCCTTCGCGAAGGCCTATTGCCGTTCCCAGCGCCGCCTTTTCCTGTGCGACGGCGACGCTCTCATCCTGCCCCAGGACAAGCTCCTCAGGCTCCTGGCGAAAATCCGGGAGCATCTGCCCTGGATCACGCGCATCGGCTCCTACGCCAACGCCAAGGCCCTCAGGCGCAAGACCCCGGAACAGCTGCGGGAGCTTAAGGAGAACGGCCTGGGCATCCTTTATATGGGGCTGGAATCCGGCGACGCCGCGACGCTTGCGCGCATGCGCAAGGCCAATCCGCCCGAGGAGATCATCGCCCAGGGCCTGAAAGCGCGTCAGGCCGGGATCAAGCTTTCCGTGACCGTGCTGTTGGGTCTGGCTGGTCCCGAGCGTTCGGCCGAGCACGCCATAGCCACGGGCGAAGCCCTCTCCCGGATCGACCCCGAGCAGGCCGGCGCCCTGAGTCTCATGCTCATCCCCGGAACGCCTCTGCACGACGACTGGCTGCAAGGCCGGTTCACCCTGCTGGAGCCCCACGAGCTGCTTTCCGAGCTCAAGACCATGCTTCTGCACACGAAGCTGAGCAGGGGGCTTTTCCTGGCCAATCACGCCTCCAACCATCTGCCGCTCAAAATCCGCCTGCCTCGTGACAAGGAGGCCGCTTTGGCCTTCATCGACCAGGCGCTGGCGGGCGCCGTTCCTCTCAAGCCCGAATCGAGCCGCCGCCTGTAGGGGGCGATCGCGCGCCGGGCGGCCCGGTTCAAAAATCTTGCCTGATATCCGAGGGGATCCCGGGGACGCCGTCTTGGGGCGGCGTCCCCGCGTCTTGAGCGCGCCTGGACGCATGCGTTTGGATGGGACGTGAGCGCTTCCAAAAGGAAAAAGGGCTTTCGGGGAGCCACCCTGAAAGCCCTCTTTCTAAATTTGATTTCAGAGGAAGGATGTATTCTATAAAGCACGGAGCGTGCCAACGCTGGAAGTCTGATGAATTTTTCTAATTTATGGTGTTATTTTAGGCTGTTGTTTTGCGTGATTTGCATTTGGCTGAACATCTTTGGGGGGGGCAGAGGTTCAGAATCTTTAACCTGGCGGCCGATGGCGTGTCGGATGGACCTGAAATTTGTACCGGGGGAGCGCGTCGCGCGGGCCGGGGGCGGCGCCCGCGCGGCCGGAATCGTCGTAACTCGGGGCATACGCCGCTCCCGTCCGCGCGGACGCCGCCCCGGCCACGGGCAGTCCGTCAGGGGTGGGGAATCCTGTTCCGGCGAGGAGCGCTTGAACAACGCGTCCGCCCCAGTTGGAAAAGCTGTCGTTCCAAAAGGAAAGAGGGTTTTCAGGGAGCCACCCGGAAAACCCTCTTTCGAAATATCAATTCAGAGGAAGGATGCATTCTTTAAAGCACGAAGCGTGCCAACGCTGAAAGCTTAGGGAATATTTCTCATTTATAGTGTCATTATATATGGTTATCGCGTGTTTTCAGGAAGGGGTTGGGCGTCTCTTGGAGCGTTCGAGGTACAGTATCTTTAACCTGGCGGCCGATGGCGTGTCGGATGGACCTGAATTTTGTACCGGGGGAGCGCGTCTCGCGGGCCGGGGCGGCGTCCGCGCGGCCGGAATCGTCGTAACTCGGGGCATACGCCGCTCCCGTCCACGCGGACGCCGCCCCGGCCCAGGGTAATCCGTCAGGGGTGGGGAATCCTGTTCCGGCGAGGAGCGCTTGAACAACGCGTCCGCCCCAGTTGGAAAAGCTGTCGTTCCAAAAGGAAAGAGGGTTTTCAGGGAGCCACCCGGAAAACCCTCTTTCGAAATATCAATTCAGAGGAAGGATACATTCTCTAAAGCACGGAACGTGCCAAGGATGGATGCTTGAAGAATATTTCGAGATTTATGTTTTATAACAGGTAGTTGCTTCTTGATGATTGGGGCAGGCGGGGATGCGAATGGGGTTGTCTGAGGTTCAGTATCTTTAACCCGGCGGCCGG
>CALGYO010000130.1 GCA_937934715.1 uncultured Desulfovibrionaceae bacterium
ACGTTTCGGCGCAACACCCGCGCTCCCGCGCACCCCCTCACGCTCCAGCGCCCCACCGCACGCTCCCGCGCTTCCCGCGCGCGTTTCGGCGCAACCCCGCACGTTTCGGCGCAACACCCGCGCTCCCGCGCACCCCCTCACGCTCCAGCGCCCCAACGCGCGCTCCGGCGCCCCCCGCGCGTTTCGAATCATCTCCCGCGCTTCGGCGTCTTCCGCGCGCCCGGACGTTTCGCATTTACTATGCAAAAACTAACATAGTAAATATTTCAGTGGGTTCTTTACTTTTCCCTTTGTTATGCCATGATAGGCATAATACGTTCCCGCCGCCGGGCGGGACCCGAGGCCCGGGCGAAAAACGCCGCCCCGCCTGCGTATTGCGCTCAAACGGCGCGGCGGCGTTCCTCCCCGCTCCCCGGCCTGGACCGGACAGGGGAAGCGGGAACCCGTCCGGAACAGTGAAGAAAAGCCGTACGCCGCATCGCCCCCCTCCGGTCCCCATCGGGAAACGGGTCAATATGTTTAGACTAACACATTAAAATAATTGATAAATTTGTTGACATGACATTTCCTTATGTCAAATAAGACAGAGAAGCTAGCGCTACAACCAGCCCGCCGCTTGATCGGCGGCTAAAGCGAGAAGGAGGCGTATCATGCGACTTTCGCGAAGAGGATTCATGAAGCTGACGGGAGCGGGCGTTGCCGGCCTGACCCTGACGCAACTGGGTTTCGACCTGAAACCCGTGGCGGCATACGCCAAGGAACTCAAGATCGCGGGCAGCAAGGAGACCATCTCCATTTGCCCGTTCTGCTCCTGCGGCTGCAACCTGATCGTGAACTCGAAGGATGGCAAGGTCATCAACATCGAGGGCGACCCGGACTATCCGGTGAGCGAAGGCGCGCTGTGCGCCAAGGGCGCGGCGCTTCTGTCCATGCAGAACAGCGACCACCGTCTCTTGAAGCCCATGTATCGCGCCGCGGGCAGCGACAAGTGGGAGGAGAAACCCTGGGACTGGACGCTTGAGCGCATCGCCGCCCTTGCCAAGGACACCCGCGACAAGAACTTCATCCAGAAAAACGACAAGGGCGTCGCGGTCAACCGCGTGGAAGCCCTGTTCCATCTCGGCACCTCCCAGATGGACAACGAAGAGTGCGCCGTCACGCACCAAATGCTTCGAGGCCTGGGCGTCGTCCATATGGACCACCAGGCCCGGGTCTGACACAGCGCTACTGTTGCGGCTCTGGCAGAGTCGTTCGGACGCGGCGCGATGACGAATCACTGGGTCGACATCAAGAATGCCGACTCCATCCTTATCATGGGCAGCAATGCCGCGGAGCACCATCCGATCTCCTTCAAATGGGTTTTGAAGGCCAAGGACAAGGGCGCCACGGTCATGCACATCGACCCGAAATTCTCGCGGACTTCGGCGAGATCCGATTTCCACGTGCCGCTTCGCTCCGGCACGGACATCGCCTTCATGGGCGGCATGATCAAGTACATCCTGGATAACGAGGCCTATCAGAAGCAGTACATGACGGAATACACCAACGCCGCGTTCATCGTGGGCGGGGACTATTCCTTCAAGGACGGCATGTTCGCGGGCTACGACGCCAAGACCAGGACCTACGACCGCAAGAAGTGGGCCTTCGCCCTGGACGAGAACGGCGTGCCCAAGCGCGACAAGACCTTGAAAGACCCCAGGTGCGTCTTCCAGCTCATGAAAAAGCACTATGAGCGCTACGACCTGGACAAGGTGTCCGCCATCACGGGCGTGTCCAAGGACAATCTCCTGAAGGTCTACAAGACCTACGCGGCCACGGGCGCCCCGGACAAGTCCGGCACCGTCATGTACGCGCTCGGCTGGACCCAGCACAGCGTGGGCGTGCAGAACATCCGTTCCGCCGCCATCATCCAGCTGCTTCTGGGCAACATCGGCGTGGCGGGCGGCGGCATCAACGCCCTTCGCGGCGAGCCCAACGTGCAGGGTTCCACGGACCACTGCATCCTCTGGCACATCCTGCCCGGCTACCTGCCCGTGCCCTCTTCCCAGTGGCAGAACCTGGACGAGTACAACAAGGCCAACACCCCGGTTTCCAAGGATCCCATGAGCGCCAACTGGTGGGGCAACCGTCCCAAGTACATGGCGAGCCTTTTGAAGGGCTGGTTCGGCGACGCCGGAACCAAGGAGAACGGCTTCGGCTACGATCTGCTTCCCAAGGTCGAGCCCGGCGTGGACTACTCCTACATGTACCTGTTCCAGCGCATGTACGAAGGCAAGATCAAGGGCGGCTTCGTGTTCGGCACCAACCCGTGCCAGAGCGTGCCCAACTCGCTCAAGGTCCGCAAGGCCATGGACAACCTGGACTGGCTGGTGGTGGGCGAAGTGCACCACACCGAAACCAGCGATTTCTGGCATCGTCCGGGCGTTGATCCCAAAAAGATCAAGACCGAGGTCTTCCTCCTGCCCTCCTGCCAGCGCGCGGAAAAGGGCGGCACCATCTCCAACTCCGGCCGCTGGCACATGTGGCACCACAAGGCCGTGGATCCCATGGGCGAATCCAAGCCCATGGGCCAGATGATCGTGGAGATCTTCGACGCCATCCGCCAGAAGTACAAGAAGGACGGCGGCGCCTTCCCCGATCCCATCCTGGCCCTCGACCTGCCCGGCGACTACGATCCGGACTACCTGGCCAAGAAGATCAACGGCTGGTACACCCGCGACGTGGTGGACGGGGACAAGACCTACAAGAAGGGCGACCAGGTCAAGAACTTCACCCTGCTCAAGGATGACGGTTCCACCATCAGCCTGAACTGGCTGTATTCCGGCTGCTACGGCCCGGACGGCAACCTGTCCCTGCGCCGCGACCTGTCCCAGGACGAGATGCAGGCCAAGATCGGGCTCTTCCCCAAGTTCTCCTGGTGCTGGCCGGTCAACCGCCGGATTCTCTACAACCGCGCCTCCGTGGACCTGGAAGGCAAGCCCTACGCGCCCGAAAAGGCGGTCATCGCCTGGAACGGCGAGAAATGGATCGGCGACATCCCCGACGGCGGATGGCCGCCCATGGCCTCCGGCAAGGGCAAGTACCCGTTCATCATGCAGACCGAGGGTCATGGTCAGCTCTACGGCCCGGGCCGCATGGACGGCCCCTTCCCCGAGCACTATGAGCCCGCGGAAACCCCGGTGAAGAGCCACCCGTTCTCCAAGCAGCTCTCGAGCCCGGTCATGAAGGTCATCAAGAGCGACATGGACGTGCTGGCCAAGCCGGGCGATCCCAAATATCCCATTGTCCTGACCACCTACAGCATGACCGAGCACTGGTGCGGCGGCGGCGACACCAGAAACACCCCGCCGCTGCTCGAAGCCGAGCCCCAGCTCTACGTGGAAATGAGCCACGAGCTGGCCAAGGAAAAGGGCGTGAAAAACGGCGACGCCGTGATCCTGGAAAGCGCGCGCGGCAAGGTGGAGGCCATCGCCATGGTCACCATCCGCATGCGCCCGCTCAACATCCAGGGCAAAACCGTACACCTGGTGGGCATGCCGTTCTGCTTCGGCTGGACCACCCCGGGCGTGGGCGACGCCACCAACCGGCTGACCCCCTCGGTGGGCGACCCCAACACCACCATCCCGGAATACAAGGCCTGCCTGGTCAATCTGAAAAAGGCCGACAAGGTGACGGAACTGAACATGTCGTAATCCGCGACGGCGGGGGAGGTCCCCTTCCCCGCCGCGCCAGGACAATGGAGCGAAATCATGGCGAAATCCTTTTTTGTCGATACCTCACGGTGCACGGCCTGCCGGGGATGCCAGGTGGCCTGCAAGGAATGGCACGGACACAGGGCCGTGCCCACCAGACAGCGCGGTTCCCACCAGAACCCGCCTGAACTGACGCCCTTCAACTTCAAGATCGTGCATTTCAACGAGCACATGATCGACGGCCGGGTGGAATGGCTGTTCTTCCCGGAACAGTGCCGCCACTGCGTCACCGCGCCCTGCAAGGACGTGGCCGACATGTACGTGGAAGGCGCCATCGTCATCGACGAGCCCACGGGCGCGGTGCTCTATACGGACAAGACCAAGGAACTGACCATCGACCAGGCGAACGAGGTCAAGGAAACGTGCCCGTACAACATCCCCCGCCGGGATGAGGACACGGGGCTTGTGACCAAATGCGACATGTGCATCGACCGGGTCCAGGCGGGCATGCTGCCCATCTGCGTCAAGACCTGCTGCACCGGAACCATGAACTTCGGCGAACGCGACGCCATGCTCAAGCTCGCCGAGGAACGCCTGGCTTCCGTGAAAAAAACCCATCCCAAGGCGGAACTGCTCGATGTGGACGCGCTGAACGTGATCTACCTGGTCACCCAGCCCAGGACCATGTACTACGAGTTCGCCGAGCGCAAAGCCGACCCCATGACCAGGAAGCAGCTCCTGGCCAAGTTCGGCAAGCCCGTGAAGCGGCTTTTCGGTTAGGGAAGAACGCCTTCCAAGGCGATGTGATCGATGCGGGGGCCGGGAAACCGGCCTCCGTTTTTTTTAGGCGCCCGCGCCTTCCCGGCGCTTGACGGCCAGGACGGCGTCCTGGTGATTGGAGGCGCCCGGGGCCTTTTTCCAGGAGCCGGGCAGGATCTCGAGAATGTCGAAGCCCGCCTGCGCGTAGAGCCGCTCCACGAACCCCTGGTCGTAGGCCACGGCGTCTTCCGGTTCAGCGGGATTTTCCACGTAAAACGACCCGAACTTGTGGGACATGTCCGGTTTGGCCTCTTTCTTCGCCAGCATTTCCCTGGCCAGCCCGTCCACCAGATACCAGGTGATGAGCGTTCCGCCTCCGGCGTCCAAGGTGCGGGAAAGCTCGCGCATGTAGCCGTGCACGTCCTCGGGAAACATGTGGGTGAAGACCGAGTTGAGGATGGCCGCGTCGAAGGAGGCGTCCGGATAGGGAAAGCGGAAATCCCTGGCCTTGACCGGGGAGAACGGGTTGTAGGTCTTGTTGTAGACGCTCACGGACCGGAAGACGAAATTGGGGAATCGCGGCGTGATGTTGGCGCTGGCCCACTCGACCCCAATGGGAAAGACGTCGAAACCCTCGTAGCGGCCCGTGGTCAGATAGTCCGTCAGGGGAATGGCCGCCCGGCCCGCGCCGCAGCCCACGTCCAGCACCCGCCCCGAGGGCGCGAGCCCCAGACGCGAGACGCACAGGGACTTGATCCACTGCCCGGCTTTCTTGAAATCCCCGCCCCCGAAGCAGATGGCGATGTCGTACGGCGGTTCCAACGGGGCATCGTCGCCCATAGAAGCGTCTCCAGCAGGCAGGCCGGACGCGCCCGGGACGCCTATTGCAGGTCCTTGGAGCGCAGCTTGACCGAGGCCAGTTCGTTCAGGAAATCGTAGTCCGCCCCAAGGCGGGCCAGGGTCTTGGAGATGGTCTGGCTGAAAAGCCGGTCGTAATCCGGCTCCATGTTCTCGCCGTCGAGGCGCCAGACGGTCTCCCCCGCGTAGCGCCGCTCGTCCGCGTGGCCGTTGTTGTCCACGGTCACGAGCAGCTCGGCCTCGGCCTTGGCCACGGTCTCGTTCCCGCCGAAGGCATTGACGCAAACAAGCCGCGTCAGCGAGACCTCGACCTTGCGCGCGGTCTGCGGATCGTCCGGCCCGGGGACGAAGCCCTTTTCCGACAGGAGCGCTGCGGCGGCCCGGGCCAGCTGGTCCTCGACTCCGGGGGCCAGGGTCACTTCCGAGGCCATGCCCATGGCGCCGGCGTTCTTGCAGACCACCGGATTATCCCGCGCGTCCTTGGCGCGTACGGACACCGGGGCTTTTTTCCCGAGCTCCTCGGGCTCGGCCACGGCCTTGACCGCGAGCTGGGCCTTGTAGCCCGCGCAGCCCGAAAGAAGAAACACAGCCAGCAGACAAGCGAGGGCGGGACCGAGGCCGGAAAAGCCCCGGACGGTCCCGCCCGTTTGAGCGAACGAAGCGCGCATGGATTACAAAAGGTCCTTTACGGCCGCAAGGGCCTTTTCATAGTCGGGTTCCTTGGTCACCTCGGGCAGCAGCTCCATGTATTTCACGGTCCTTTTTTCGTCCAGCACCAGGACGGCCCGGGCGAGCAGGCGCAGTTCCTTGATGAGCAGCCCGTAGGCCTGGCCGAAGGACGCGTCCCTGTGATCGGACAGGGTCTGGACCTGTTCGACGCCGGAGGCCGCGCACCAGCGCTTCTGGGCAAAGGGCAGGTCCATGCTGAGGGTGAGGATCTTCACGTCCTTGCCGAGTTTTCCGGCCTCGGCGTTGAACCGGCGGGTCTCCATCTCGCACACGGGCGTGTCCAGGGAGGGCACGGCCGCGAGCACGAGGACCTTTTCGGAATAATCGGCCAGGGACTTGGGGGCGAGATCGTTATCAAGGGCGGTGAAATCCGGCGCCTTGTCGCCGGCCTTGACCGGGGTTCCCAGCAAGGTCAGCGGATTGCCGTGAATGGTGATGAGTCCTTGACGTTCCTGCATGACATCCTCCTTGACGAGGGTTTTCCGTGTGCGCCCGGCGGAGGCCGCCGCCCGCGAACAGGCGTCGCGTCCCTCGGGCGAAACATCCTATCTGGACTTGAACGCAAAAATAAAGTATTATTTTTACAGTAAGATGCTTTCTCTTTTAAGCACGAATGAAGAAAGCGCAAGCCCGCATCTATCCACCCAAACACCCAGCACGCGATGCAACAACGCCACGTTTTCAAGACCGTCCTTCTGGTGGGCGCCGATGAACGGCATTTGCGCTGGGATCACAAGAATCTCAAACCGTTCAAACCCTCCGAGGTTCTGCTTTTCGAAAAAGGCGCCGACGCCATGGAACATCTACGCCGCGAAGGCGCGGACATCGTGCTGTGCGACGGTTCCATGCGCGACATGGATGCGACGGAATTTCTCACCATGGTGAAGAAACGGCTCAAGGAGAAATCCGTCCCCGTGGTCATGGTCACGGCGGAAAACCGGCGCGAGAAGGTGCTGGACGCCATTTCCGCGGGCTGCGCCGGCTACATCCTGCGCCCCTACTCCACCCAGACCTTCGAACGCCATCTGCGCATGGCCGTGGAGATGGAAAGCTTTCACGAGATCGACCGCATCCAGGTTGAGGAGGCCAAGGAGCTGGTGGCCATGTCCAATTTCGAGGACGCCATCGAGGCCTTCGAGGAAATCGTCTCCGAGCAGGACGAGTCCCTGCGCTATTTCGACATGGGCTGCGACTATCTGGTGCAGGCCAAATACGGCAAGGCCATCATCGCCTTCAACCGGGCCATCAAGATCAACGAGCTGTTCGCCGAGGCCTACAAGGGCCTGGCCGACGCCTACAAGGGCAAGGGAGACTCGGCCAAGTATCAGGAAAATCTCCAGAAAGCCATGGATATCCACGCCCGGTTCGACCGGTTCGAGGAGACCAAGAAGCTCTTTGTGGAAGCCATCAAATGCGACAGCGACGCGCCAAACCCCTTCAACACCCTGGGGGTCGGACTGCGCAAGCAGGGCGATTACCAGGGCGCCCTGCACGCCTACCGGAAGGCCATGCAACTCACCCCGGACGACGAGAACATCTACTACAACATGGCCAAAGCCTATTTCCTGGCCGGGATGAAGGAGGAGGCCCTGTCCAGCGCCTCCAAGGCCTGCGCCATGAATCCCCTGTTCGCGGAGGGCCGCTCCCTGTTCGCCAGGATCTCGGGCCGGGAATGGACGGGCGCCGCTCCCCCCGCCGCCCCGCCCCTTGCCGCAAGCCGGGAAAGCCAGGACCGCCCGGCGCCGAGAAAGGCGTCCATGATGGACGACGAGGCGGGCTAGCTGTTTCGTCCTCGAAGAAGGCGCGCCGATTCTTCGAGGGCAACGCCTTGATCGGCTTTTTTCTTCAAGGACGCGACCGCATCCGCGAAGGGACGCCGCGCCCGGAACCGGGCGGGGAAATGGACGCTGGTCCGGGCGAAGGTCCGGGCGGAAAACCGGAGAGGAAACGGGTTGCGATCCGATCCGGGAACCGGGGAGAAAAAAGACCCGGGAACCGGCCGCGAGCGCCATCCGGCGGCCCTGGCCATTGTTATTCCCCCGCTTCCCGGCTAGGTTCGGCGTACGTTTCATGCGCAACGCGCCAGGAAGGCCCCAAGGCCCCGGGCTCGGCTTCCGGACGGGACGGTCCGCCCATGTCCGCCCGGGACCGCCCGCGCCGCTCACGCCGCTCACGCCGCTCACGCGGACGGCGTTCGCCGTTTCCGGCCCGGCCTGGCCCGAACCATCCCCCGCGCCCGGAGGCGCTAAAGCACGCAAGGAGAAGCCGTGAACGCTCAATCCCGTATCCGCCCGCTCGTTTCGGCCCTGGTTCTCTCGCTCGTTCTCGCGTTCGTCGCGGCCCCGGTCCGCGCGGCCAACCCGGCCCCGGCCGACCCGGCCGACCCGGCCGGTAACGCCCTCAAACAGGCGGGCTTCACCGAAATTACGGAACAGGCGCCCGGCGTAATCCTGGACATCCGCTACGCCACCCCGAACAATTTCACGGGCCAGACCGTCTACCCGGCGGCCCGCTGCTTTTTGCGCAAGGATGTGGCCGAGCGGCTCATGCGCGTGGAAAAAGCCCTGGCCAAGGAAGGACTGGGCGTCAAGATCTTCGATTGCTACCGGCCCATCTCGGTGCAGAAGAAATTCTGGGATCTGGTTCCGGACGAGCGCTACGTGGCGAAGCCCGTCATGAAGGACGGCAAATGGGTGGAGGGATCGCGCCACAACCGGGGCGCGGCCGTGGACATCACCCTGGTGGACGCGAAGGGCCAGGAGCTGCCCATGCCCACGGCCTTCGATGATTTCACGGAAAAGGCTTCCCGGGCCTATACGGGCGGCGATCCGGCGGCCAGGGCCAACGCCAAGAAGCTGGAAGCGGCCATGGCGGCCGAGGGCTTCGAGCCCCTGCCCACGGAGTGGTGGCATTTCGACGGACCGGGCTGGCAATCCTATGAGCTGCTCGACATGCCCAACAACTGAGCCCCTGTCTAGCGCCGCTCTTTTTTCCCGCCTTCCCGGGCGTTTTCCGGATCGTACAGGGGGAGCAGCACGGTAAACGCGCTCCCCCTGCCCGGTTCGGTCTCCACGGACACGCCGCCCCCGCAGGCGCGCACGATGCCGTGCACCGCCGCCAGGCCCATGCCCGTGCCCTGGCCCGGCCGCTTGGTGGTGAAAAACGGTTCGAAAACCCTGTCCGCCACTTCCGGGTCCATGCCGTGCCCGGTGTCGCGCACCACGAGCCTGGCATAGCGCCCTGGCGACGGGGTCAAAAACGGTCCATGCTTCCCGCCGCCCTCCGCCACGTCCGTCTCGTCCAGGATGACGGTCAGCTCTCCGCCGCCCTCGCGCATGGCCTGGGAAGCGTTCAGGCACAGGTTCATGAGCACCTGGTGCATCTGAGCCGGGTCGGCCCTGACCACGATATCCTTGTCGGCAAGGACCGGAATGACGCGCACCCCGGCCTCCACCATGCCGCCCAGAAGCTTGAGGGTCTCCTTGACCAGAGGGTTGAGGAGCAGGGGGGCTAAATCGCGGCCGCGCTGACGGCTGAAGGTCAGGATCTGTTTGACCAGATCCCGGGCCCGCTCCGAGGCGTGGACCACGTCGGTAAGCGGCTTCTTCAAGGCGTGGCCCTCGGGCAGATCGCCCAGGGCCAGCTCGCTGTTCAGCAGGATCGGCGTCAGGATGTTGTTGAAATCATGGGCGATGCCTCCGGCCAGAACGCCGATGGCCTCCAGTTTCTCCGCCTGGCGCAGCCGCTTCTCCAGATCGATTTCATAGGTCACGTCGCGCACCAGCATGACGTGGTTGCGGATGCGGCCGAACTCGTCCCGGATGGACGTGATGAGGACCTCGGCCACGTATTCCGAACCGTCGTCCCTGACGTGGCGCACCCGGCCGGACCATTTGCGCCCCCGGAAAAGCTGTCTGCGCACGGTCTCCTCGAAAAAGGGCAGGATGGCCTTGCCGAGCCCCTCCCGGCTGGCGGATTCGAGCCCGGTCAGACTGGAAAAGGCCGGGTTGGCGTATTCCACCAGGTAGTTCTCGTCCACGATGACCACGGCCTCGGCCGTCTGCTCCACGGCGGCCACCAGGAGCATGCGTTCCTGCTCGGCCCGTTTCCGGGCGGTGATGTCGCGCGCGGCGCCCTCCAGAAAAAGGAGTTCTCCCGCCTCGTTGAGCACGGCCCGGGCGTTTGTGGAAATCCAGATCTTGCGGCCGTCCGCCCGGAACACCTGGGCCTCGTAGTCCAGCGCCTTGCCCTGCTTGGCCAGAAGCCGCAAAAATTCCATGCGGTCCTTGTGCTGCACGTGGATCTTGGCCAGGATGTCGGTTTTCGAGCGCAAAAGCTCCTCGGGCGAGGCGTAGCCAAGCATGCGGGCCATGGCCCGGTTGCAGGTGACCAGGCTTCCGTCCGGCAGGAACTGGAAAATGCCTTCGGCGGAATTTTCGAAGAAGCTGCGGTATTTCTCCTCGCTTTTCTGCAGCTCGCGCTCGGCCAGCACCCGGTCGGTCACGTCCCTGGTCACCCCGAGGACGCCCAGGAAAACGCCGGCCGGGGAATAGAGATTGGAGCTTTTGACTTCCGTGTGGACGATCCGGCCGTCTTTGGCGATCTGGCCCAACAAATGGAAAGAGGGAGCCGCGTCGACCATGCCGATGGCGGCGTCGCGGCGTCTGCTCGCGAGCCTCTCGCGCACGATCGCGGCGGAGTCCGGAACGTAGCGCTTCTCCACGGGCAGGCTCATGTACTCTTCCGGCGTATAGCCGAGAATGCCTTCCACCGAAGGGCTCACGTAGTGGAAGCGCAGGTCCGCATCCATGAACCACACGTAGTCGAAGATGTTTTCCGCAAGCAGCCGGTATTTTTCCTCGCTTTTGCGCAAGGCGTTCTCGGCGCGCACCCGGCCGGTGATGTCCGTGGCCAGGCCGCAGACGGCCTTGACGCCCATCTCGTCGGCCATGACCGGAAAAAAGGTCGCCAGCAAGACCTGTTCGCCCTGGGCGGTCAGGATGGTCTCCTCCCTGCGCACGCGCTCTCCGGCGCCCAGGGCGCGCTTCAGGCCGCCCAGAAACCCGGGGGAAAGCCCGGCGGCGAGCAGGGAATGAACGGGCTGGCCGATAAGCGCGTCCGGCGTGCGGCCGAACAGGGCGGCGAAGGCCGCGTTGGCCATGAGGAAGCGCTGGGAGGCGTCCGCCATGAAGATGCTGGACGCCGCGTGATCCAGAATGACGCCGAGATGTTTGGCCGCGTCAAGGAGGTCCGCTTGATAGGTCCTCGCGGCGGCGCTTGTGGGCGGCGTTCTCGTTGTTTCCGGCGCGTCGGACGCATCGGGCCTATCTGGCCTCTTGGGCCTCTCGGGCTCGTCCGCGCCCAAAAGGACGGCCCCGGAGGCGGTTTTGTCCGGTCCCCGGATGGCCGCGCAGACCCAGGTCATGCCCAGAATGCGCAGCGCCGCCCCATCCCGGCCGGGGCAGGCGAAAAGTCCGGCCAGGGCGTCCATCAGCTCCGGCGGCGCGGTCCGCTCCGGCTCGCCGGAAAGGCCCAGACGGCTCGCGGCCCGGGCGTTGGCCAGGGCCACGCTGGCGTCCGCGCGGACATAGGCCGCGGCCCGGGGCAGGGCCTCGAACAAGGCTCTGGCCGCCGGGCCGCTCACGGCCTCCACGCCCTCTCCCGCCAGGGTCAGGGCCAAATCGCGCAGGGCGGAGTCGTCCACTCGCCGTCCTTATCCCATGCGGCCCGCCGGGCGGACTACTTCTTGAGTCCCTGGCGCTGCCATTCCTGCATGAGATCCTTGAAGTTCATGCCCGTATCCAGTTGCTCGCTCAGAATGTTCCGGTCCTTGATCGCGGGCTCGTAGTAGTAGGCCAGGCGCATGACGGCGTTTTGCATGTCCGCCTTGAGCTTGATGGTCACGTCGCCCGTTGTCCAGCGGTTGACCACGATCTCTCCGTCCTGCTTGATCTTGGGCTTGCCGTATTTCCCGGTCAGGCTTTTCTTCAGGGCGGCGTAGGCGTTGGCGCTGTCCAGACGGACATAGGCCGCGTACAGCTTGCCGTCCACGAAGCCGTAGAAGACGATGGGATTGGGAAAGCCGGGGATTTCGTAGCTTTCGTTCAGGTTCACGTAATAATCGATCGGACCGTTGCTTTTGAGTTTGAGAAAGCTCTTCAGTTCTCCGGCGGGCGTACCGAAGGCCACGCCGTTGAAGGATTCCGTCCCGGCCGAAGCTGCGCCCGCTCCGGCGGCCAGCATCACAAGGCAAAGAAAAACCGGCGCCCAATGTTTACGATTCATGCATCCTCCGCTTCGCGTTTTCAACAGGTTATGGTTCAAGCCGCAAGACAAAGCAAGTCTTCGCCGAAAAACCCGGTCCGGAGAAAAATGGAAAAACGCGCTGGATTTCTCCCAAGGCTGCGGCTATGGTTCCCACATCCTGCACTCTCATGGCGCATTGTCTCATGGATAAAGTACTCATCGTCGAAGACAGCAAGGTTTTCGCCAGGCTTCTCATCCGGAAAATCGAGGACGAGCTTTTTTTCGATACGAGCTGGGCCTCGAATCTCGAGGAAACCAAGTATATCCTCGAAGAGAACCCTGAGAAAGCCCATTTCTTCGCCGCCCTGCTCGATCTGCACCTCCCCGACGCCCCGGAGGGGGAGGTGGTCGATTACGTCATTTCAAAAAACATCCCTGTCATCGTCTTCACCGGCATCATCAACAACGAGATCCGCGACAGGCTCTGGTCCAAAAAGGTCGTGGACTACGTGCTCAAGGAGACGCCGGACAGTCTGGACTACATCTGCGGCGTGGTCCGGCGCATCTACAAGAACAAATTCGTGCGCATCCTGGTCGCGGACGATTCCTCCACCGTGCGCAACCATCTGCGCAGGCTCTTAGAGGCCCACGAATTCGGCGTGCTCGAAGCGGACAACGGCGGGAAGGCCCTGGAGCTTCTGGAAGCCCACCAGGACGTGAAGGTGGTCATCGCCGACTATTACATGCCCAAGGTGGACGGGGTGGAGCTGACCCGGCTCATCCGGCGCAAATACCGCAGGGAGGAGCTGTCCATCATCGGCATCTCGGCCTACGGGGAATCCAACCTGCTTTCCGCCACCTTCATCAAGCACGGCGCCAACGACTTTTTGAACAAGCCTTTTTCCAGCGAGGAATTCTACTGCCGCCTGGTCCAGAATCTGGAGATGCTTGAATACGTGCAAAAGCTCAAGGAGACCTCCATCCGCGACCCGCTGACCGGGCTCTACAACCGCCGCTATTTCTTCGAGGCCGCTTCCAAGTTCTATTCCAATTTCAAGCGCGGCAACCTCAAGATCACCGTGGCCATGCTGGACATCGACTTTTTCAAGAAGGTCAACGACACCTACGGCCATGCGGCCGGGGACCAGGTCCTGCGCCACGTTTCCGAAGGCATCAGCAGCCGGTTTCGCGGCTCGGACATCGTGGCCCGCTTCGGCGGCGAGGAATTCTGCGTGCTGGCCGTGAACATGGACCGTAGCGCGGCTTTCGAGGTCTTCGACGACCTGCGCCGCAGCATCGAACGCTCCAAGACCAAGGTGGACAAGCAGTTCATCCCGGCCACCATCAGCATCGGCGTGTGCGACAAGCCCATGGATTCCCTGGAGTCCATGATCGCCCAGGCCGACAGCATGCTCTACCAGGCCAAACGCGGCGGCCGCAACCGGGTCATGATCTGCTCGGCCTGACCGCCGCCCGCCGCCTCCGAAAATCCTTCCCGCCCCTTCCCAGAGACAACGGCCGGCCGCGCCGCCACACGCCTGGCGCCATGCCGCGCGTCCGGTTTGCGTACGCGGTCCAGGAGACGCGTTCCGTCGCCGCGCGAACAGCGGGGCAGACTCGCGCCGCGTCCTCGAAGAGTACGCGTCTTTCATCGAGGACCATACGCATCTGATTATTATTTCTGAAAACGACAGGGGGAGTCGTCAGGAACGCCGCGCTAGCCCCAGGGCCGCTTTTCCAGGCCGAACCATTCCCGGAGCCTGTCCTCCAGCCCCATGAGATAGGCCTTGGCCCCGGGATCGTTCTCCGCCGGGGCGAAGGGGGCGAAATCCTTGTCCGAGGCCGGGCTGTAGGGTCCGGGCTTGACCTCGAAGGCCGTCGTGTCCGGGGCCAGGGCCACGATGGCGTGCCAGCGCCCTTCCCGGGCGTCCACGGCCAGGGCCCCGCGCTCCCGGTCCAGCAGCAGGCAGTTTTCCCGCGTGAAGGTCCCGTCGTCCTCGAACTGGATGAAGCCCAGGCGCCCGGCCAGCAGGATGAAGGCCTCGGCCTTGGGCGGATCGAGATGCCGGTGGGGTCGCACGTAGCTGCCGGGCTGCAGGGCGTTGAGCATGCGGTGCAGGGTTTCCTCGTCCTTTTGGTGCAGGCGGTGGATTTCCCGCAGCCTGGGGCTTTTTGCTGCGTCCCGGGCTTTTTGCTCCAAAAGGGCGGCGTCCACGCCCAGAAAGTCCTCATGTTCGGACTGGGTGGCGAATGGGGATAGGCGAAGAAGTCGCATGGGCGCTCCTGTATCGGCGTATCCGGGCCGCGCGGGCCGGCCCTCGCGGCGATTGGCGCCGCGCCGGTTCGGCCAGGCTCGCGGACGCCGGGCTGACGTTGCGCCCCCGAAACGAGGGCATGAATGTTTGCAGGATGACGGCTTGCGTCATGGCGGTTCCATGACGCGAGCGTCCCGATTCTCCAGGGACGCCGCTCCGGCGTCGCGCCTCTGGGGACCCCCTCCTTTCTTCGAGGATCGTCCGCTCAGTGCATTATCGTTCTAGGGCGCCGCGCTAGATGTTCATGGCCGCGCGCACGGCGTCGCCAGCCGTGACGATCTTGTCGTACATGCCGGCCAGCCGGGAGGACAGGCAGATGTCACGCAGGAAAAAACCAACCAGCACGATCCAGTAGCCCCAGTCGCACAGGGTCTTCTCAAGCCCGGCCGCCTCCTTGCGCCGCATCCGGAAAAGGAAAAAGGACGCGGCCGCCAGCGGCAGCATGAGCCACCATTTGACCGTCATGGAGGTGAAGAAAAGGAAGAGGATGAAAAGTCCGCCAAGGGTCAGGGCCCACAGGGTGGCGGAGTGCATGGAACACGAGCAGCCGGAAGATTCGTTCATGGCGACCTCCGTATCGGTTTGCCGTTTTCCTTTTTTATACGGCGCCCCCGCTTCGGCGTAAAGGCGTTCCCCCGGCTCCGGAGAGCCGCTCGAATCCGGCGTAGAGCTTGTCCATGACCGGCCCCTCGCTGAAGCGCTCACGGACGGCCAGGCGGCAATTGCCCGAAAACCGGGCGTACAGGGCCGGATCGGACCCAGCCTTTACGATGGCGGCGGCCAGGGCGGCGGGATCGCCGGGGGGGACGGTCAGGCCCGTGACCCCGTCTTCGTTGACCCAGGTCACCCCGGAGCGGGGAATGGCCGTGGAAACAATCGGCTTGCCGAAGGCCATGGCCTCCAGCATGACGATGCCGAACATCTCCGAGCGGTGGGTGGACGGCAGGCAAAAGAGATCGCAGGCCGCGTACCAGGAGGACAGCTCCGCCTCGGGAACGCGCCCCGCCAGGATCGCCCGGCCTTCCAGCCCCAGCGCCGCGATCCTGGCCGCCAGCGCATCTTTCAGGGGACCGGTCCCCCCGATGATTACGGCGTAGTCCCCGGGCAGCCGGGCCGCCGCTTCGATGAGCGTTTCGAATCCCTTGTAGTAGATGAGCCGCCCCAAAGAAAAAACGATCCGCTTCCCGGGGAAACGCGCCCGGATGGCGGCCGTGAGCGCGAGATCGGCCTTTTCGGGCGAGGGAAAGCTCTCGTCCACGCAAAAGGGGACGGCCAGGGATTTGCCCGCGAAAAACCCGGCCAGATCCGAGGCGTCCAGATGCGTGGCCGTGGGCGCGACCGCCAGACCCGCCCGGCGGACGCACCATTTCTCCAGGGGGCGGTACAGGGCCAGAAGCCGCTTCTGCCGGATGACGTCGCTGTGCCAGTGCAGGCTCACGGCCGCCTTGGGCCGGACCAGGAAAAGCGCCAGGGCGGCCATGGGATTGGGCATGTGAACGTGCAGGATATCGTAGTCCGGGGCCAGGACGGCCAGACGGCGGACGTAGTCGAGTGAAAGCGGCGTGGAGGCGACCACGCCCAGGGTTTTCGCCCGGGTCACGGCGAAGGGAAGGTCCGCATCCGCGTACGGGCCGGTCCTGGCGAAGCACAAGACGTCGCAAACGGCCCCGCGCCGGACCATGCCCCGGGAAATCTGCAGGGTCGCGGTCTCCACCCCGCCCTCGTCCGGGGGGAAAAACTTCCCGAGCTGAAGGATTCTCACCGCGTTTCCCCGGCGCCCCCGGGCCTGGCGTTGAGGGCGTCCAGGGCCTCCACCACCGTGCGCCGCAGATTCTCCACCCGGCGCAGGGTGAAGGCGGTGATGGGGTCGGATTTCAGGTCCTTGACCAGCCACAAGGCCCCGTAGACCGCGCTGTCCTTGCCCATGAGCGGCAGCTCAAGCTTCATGAGGGCCGGGGAGCACAAAAAGGCCTCCTCGCTCTCGTCGAATTCGAACCGCCGCCAGCGGTAGACCGGGCGCCCGCCCATGCGTTCCAGCAAGGATTCCGGGGAAAGACAGGTCCCGGGCGCCCCGGCCGCCATGACCAGCTCGGCCAGATCGAAACGCAAGAATTCCAGGGCCTCCGTGACGGCGCTCCACAAATGGTCCAGGTCCTTGGCCTCGGAAATCTCGATCTGGTAGTTGAGAAAGGTGCGCCTGCCCTTGCCGAGTCCCGCCTCGTCGGACACGTCGCGCACCCAGCCGTAGAGCTTTTCCATGGCGAACGCGCTGAAATACCCGGCCTTGCGCACGAGCACGATGAGCGCGCCCCCGGCCAGGAGCAGGAACAGACCGGACGGGGCGTTGCGCAGGTTCACCAGCAAAACGGCCGTCACGGCCAGCACAATGGTGATGCCGTAGAGGAACAGCACGGCTTTTCGCTGGGACCAGCCCTGGCTTAAGAGTTTGTGGTGCACGTGGCCTTTGTCCGGCTCGAAGACGTTGCGCCCGCGCGCGAACCGCCGCAGCGGCGCGGAAATGGCGTCCAGCAGGGGCACCCCGAAGGCGATGATGGGCATGAGCATGGCCGCGCCCACCTCGGATTTGACCGAGGTCAGGGTGGAGATGGCCGCCATCATGTAGCCCAGGAAATAGCTGCCCCCGTCGCCGAGAAAGACGCTGGCCGGGTTGAAATTGTAGCGCAGAAACCCGAGCGTCACCCCGCACAGGGTGGCGAAGACCAGGGCGGTCTGGTACTCGGCCCGCGAGGCCGAAAGCCCCGTCTGCACCAGGCTCACGAAAAAAACCACCCCCGCCGCCAGGCCGTCCAGGCCGTCGATCAGGTTGATGGCGTTTATGAGCAGCACGAACCAGAACACCGTCAGGACGTAGGAGACCACGCCGGAATGGGCCAGGGTGAACCCTTCCAGAGCGAAGGACTCGATGCGCACCCCGCCGTAAAAGGCCACCGAGGCGGCGACGATCTGGAAGACGAGCTTGAGCCTGGCCGGAAGCGTCCATTTGTCGTCCGCGAAGCCCACCCCGAAGATGAGCGCCCCGCCCGCGAACACGTACCACATGAGCCTGTCCGGCCCATAACCAGCCGCGAAGCCGAAGGGAGACAGAGACACCACCGCCAGCGCGGCGAAAAACGACAGGAACAGCGCCAACCCGCCCGTGCGCGGAATGGGGGCGCTGTGGATGTTGCGGCCCTTGGGCAGGGCCAGGATGCCGAAAGCCCGGCCAAATCGCGCGGCCAGCGGCGTCAGGATCAGCGAAAGCGCCAGACTGAACGCGAATATGGCGAAAATGCGAAGCATATGTCTCCGACAGGCGGGGGGAGGGAAACCCCTCTTTTGGGGAAAGAGGGTGTTTCCCTCCCCCCGCGCCCCCCTCCCTTCCTCAGAAACCCTTGCAAGGGGGGGCGTTACCAACCTTATGACGCGGATGAGGCTTCTAGCCGCCCCGGACGGTTTCCCCGCCGCTTAAAAGCCAGCCTAGCGATCCCCAGGTCAGGTTGACCGCGTTGGTGAATCCCATGCTCTGCATTTTTTTCACCACAAAGGGCGAGCGGTGCCCGGTCATGCAGACCACCACCACCCGGCGGTCCCTGGGGATGTCCTTGAGCACGGAATCGTCCGTCAGGGCCTGGGGCCGGTTGAGGGCGCCAGGGATGTGAAACAGCGCGTACTCGGCCGGGGTGCGCACGTCCAGCAGGAGGGGGGGCGTTTCGCCCGCCAGCTCCTTTTTGAGTTCCCACGGGAAAAGCGGCTTGACCCCCGCGGCCATCCAGCCGAAATCCCAAACCACGAAAACGATCAGCAGGAAGAGGATAAAGGCTTTCACGAACGCCTCCTTCAAAACGGCGACGGCGAGCCGGGCGTTGACGCGCGCGGCTTACGCCGAAAGGAGAAACACGTCCAGGATCGCGCCGAGCCCAAGCCCCACGGCGATGAGCCCGTTGACCGTGAAAAAGGCCATGTTCACCCGGGACATGTCGTTTTCCGAAAGCATGAGATGCTCGGCCAAAAGCGCGCCGCACGAGATGAGCCAAAACAGGAAATAGATCCAGGAGAGCCCGGCCGCCCAGCCGCCCATGGCGAAAAAGATGGCCGCGTTCACGTGGGAAAAGGCGCTCATGCCAAGCGCCCCCCGCAAGCCGAAACGCGCCGGAACCGCCCACAGCCCCTGCTCGCGGTCAAAGGCCTCGTCCTGGCAGGCGTAGAGAATGTCGAACCCGGCCACCCAGAAGGTCACCCCGAGCCCCAGAAGGACTGGCGCCGGGGAAAAATGCGGAACAACGGCCAGCCAGGCCCCAAGCGGGGCGAGCCCCAGGGTGGAGCCCAGGAAGAAATGACACAGCCAGGTGAAGCGCTTGGCGAAGCTGTAGAGCGCCGCCCAGACCAGGGCCACGGGCGACAGGGCGAAGACCAGGGGGTTGATGGCGTAGCAGGCGAGCTCAAAGACCGCTGCGCAGATGAGGGCGAAAATCCAGGCTTCGAGGACGCTCACCTCCCCCGTGACCAGCTCCCGGCCCTGGGTGCGGGGATTTTTCCGGTCGATGGACAGGTCCGCCAGCCGGTTCACGGTCATGGCGAAGGAGCGGATGGCCACCATCACCACCGTGGTCATGATGAACAGCCAAAACCCGGGCCAGCCGGGTTTCGCCACGAAAAGGCCCATGTAGGCGAAAGGCAGGGCGAAGACCGAGTGCTCGATCTTGACCATGCGCGACAGCGCGGCGGCGCGTTCCTTGATCGTCGTGTTCATGAAAACTCCAGACAACATGCGCGGCCCGGCGCGAAAAAGCGGGGAAACGTCCCCAGGCGCGGCCTGCCGGGCGTTTCTACCATGACCCCGGCGGGAATCCAAGCCCCGGACGGGGAAATCTCCCGGAACCTCGCCGGGTTGCCGCGCGTTTCCCATGAAAAAGCGCGCGGAAGGCCGGGCTGGGGCTTCCCTTCCCGAATTTCCGCGCGCCGTTCGTCGCGCATGCGGACAACCGGCCGTCAGGCCCTCGTGTCGCATCCTCAAAATGAGCGGAGACGAATGTCGAAGATACTCCAGTAGATGCGTATCTTTTTCCCGTGAAAAACATCGGCCTGTTCTTCTAGGGACGCGACGCTAGTTTCCGCGAATCTCCACCACGCCGTAGTTCTTCTTGCCCTTGCGCACAAGAATCAGCGCGCCGCCGATGAGGTCCTCCGCGCCAAGAACGCGGTTCTCGTCCCCGGCCCGGTCGTTGTTGATGTAGAGCCCGCCCGCCTGGATGGCCTTCCTGGCCTCGGACTTGGATTTGACCAGGCCAAGGTCCGCCAGGACCTGGGGCAGGTCCGGGACGGCGGAAAGGCTCTCGTAGGAAACGCTGGGCGCGGCCTCGAGAGCGGCCATAAGCGTTGCCGCGTCCACGGTCTTGATGTCGCCCTTGCCGAAAAGGGCCTCGCTCACGGCCACCACCTTGGCGGCCTCGCTCTCTCCGTGGATCATGGCCGTGGTCTCGTAGGCCAGCTTCTTCTGGGCCTCGCGCAGATGGGGGGCGCTCTCGGTCAACCCGGCGTATTCGTTGATGGCCGTCTCGTCGAGCAAAGTGAAATACTTGAGGTAATTGATCACGTCCCGGTCGTCGGCGTTGATCCAGTACTGGTAGAAGGCGTAGGGCGCGGTCATCTCGGGATCCAGGTAGATGGCGCCCTTCTCGCTCTTGCCGAATTTGGCGCCGCTGGCCGTGGTGATGAGGGGGAAGGTGAGCGCGTAGGCCTCGGCCCCGCATTTGCGGCGGATGAATTCCAGTCCTGCCGTGATGTTGCCGAACTGGTCGCCCCCGCCGATCTGCAGGCTGCAGCCCTTCTCCTGGTTGAGATGATAGAAATCGTAGGATTGCAGGATCATGTAGCTGAATTCGGTGTAGGAGATGCCGGTGTCCTCCCGGTTGATCCTGCCTTTGACCGAATCCTTGGCCAGCATGTAGTTGATGGTGAAATGCTTGCCCACGTCGCGCAGAAGCTCGATGGCGGAGAGTTCTTTCACCCAGTCGTAGTTGTTGACGACCTCGACGCGGTCCGTGAGCTGGAATTTCGCGAAAAGCCCGGTCACCTGGGCCTTGATCCTGGCGGCCGAGTCTTCGAGGGTCTCCTTGGTCTGGAGAATCCGCTCCTTGTCCTTGCCGCTGGGGTCGCCGATGAGCCCGGTGGCTCCGCCCAGAAGGAACATGGGCCTGTGCCCGGCCATGGCGAAGCGCAAAAGCCCCAGCAGCGGCACGAGGTTGCCGATGTGCAGGCTTTTGGCCGTGGGGTCGAAACCGCAGTACAGGCTGCGGCCCGGGGTCTCAAGGTGTTCGCGCAGCTTCTCGGCGTCCGAGACCTGATGCACCAGGCCGCGCCAGGAAAGTTCATCAAAGATATTCAACGTCGATCCTCTTTGGTTGGTGTGGATGCGGGGCGGGTCCGGGCGGGATCAGCCGCCCTTTTTCTTGGAGCGCAGGATGGCCTCGTGGCCGGTGATGGATTCCAGCCGTTCCTTCACGCCCGGCGTGGGGTCGTACACGTCCACCATGACGTTCAGGTAGAACACGCCGTTTATGATTTCCGTCTCAATGCGGCTGTCGAAACCGCTCTTTTTGAGCTTTTCGTTGAGCGCGTCGGCGTTGGCCGCCTTGCTGAAGGCGCCCACCTGATAGGTGTCGTGGGGACGCTGCCAATCGTAGGTTTTTTCTTCCTCGAACAGGGAACAGCCGCACAACAGGATGGCGGACAACGACAGAATGCAAAAAAAACGCGTCATGAACGCATCGTCTCCTATTTTTCAGGCAAGGCCCCGGGCAAGCTCTTACGCAGTCTCACCACCGGCGCGTCCTTCACGTTTTTCGTCCGGGCGTCGTCGTCATAGGCCAGGATTTCCTGCTTGCCGTCCGGCCGCTCCATGACGAAGTACAGTTCCCCGGCGCCCGCGCGGGCGTCCAACAACCGGGAGCATTTGTTGAATCCCAGCGCCACGGCGTATTTCCCGTCCGCGCCCACGGTGACCAGATCGTAGGTCACCGGGCAGTCGGGATCTCCCACGCCCCGGCGCAACAGCATGACGTCGTACCCCGAGGCCACGTCGCCCACGCTCATATAGGTCTGCACGGTCAACGCCCCGCTCTTGCTTTCCAGGATGGACCGGCCATTGAGCAGAACGGCGTAGCCGCCGTTCTGATGGACGATCTCCAAAGGCCCCGCCAGCGTCATGTAGATGGCCTTGCGTTCCAGCCGTTCCTGCGCGCCATGCGCGGCGGGCGAACACAAACCAAGGACAAGAGCCAGGGCGAGCAAGGCGGCGGCTTTTCTCATGGGATTCCCTGGTCGAAGATCCGAAGGGATCGCCTCAATCCGGCTCCCCTTCACAAGCGACGCGCCAAATATCGATTTGTAAGGCTTTGCCGGTGTCCGCGTCAACATCAAGGGTCGCCCCCTGCAGCGAAGCCGGTCCCGCGGACACGGAAAAGCGCTGGGGAAGAGCGGTGATGAAGCGCCTGATGACCGCCTGTTCGTCCATGCCGATGGCGGAACGGTCCGGACCGGTCATGCCGAGATCGGTCAGGTAGGCCGCGCCCTTGGGCAGAATCTGGGCGTCGCTCGTCTGCACGTGGGTATGGGTGCCGAAAACCGCGCTCACCCGGCCGTCCAGATAATAGCCCATGGCCTTTTTCTCGGACGTGGCCTCGGCGTGAAAATCCACGATCTTCACCGGCACGTCCCCGGGGACCTGGGAAAGGAGGGCGTCCGCGCATTGAAAGGGGCAGTCCACCGCGTCCATGTAGGTGCGGCCGAGCAGGTTGATCAGGGCGAACGGAGGCGCGTCCTTGGGCCGGTAGACCCCAAGACCGGTCCCCGGAGCGCCCTCCGGGTAGTTGCCGGGCCGCAGCAGCCGGTCGGAATTCTCGAAAAAGGAGAGGATGTCCCGATGGCGGAAGATGTGGTTGCCGGAAGTGAGGGCATTTAGCCCGGCGTCCAGAAGGGAACGGGCGTGCTTGAGGGTCAGGCCGATGCCGCCGGAGGCGTTTTCCGCGTTGGCCAGGCAAATGTCCGCGCCAAGCTCGCGCCGAAGCGAGGCCAGGCGGCCGAAAATGGCCCGGCGGCCGGGACGGCCCACGATGTCCCCGAGAAACAGGATGCGCATGGAAGCTCCGAAACGTTTGCGCGTCGCGCCGCGCGTTGGCCGCGGACCCCGAAAACAGGCGCGGCCGGGAAGACCCGGCCGCGCGGCGATACGAGGCGGCTGGGCCGTTCGCTATTTGGCGTAGGCCACGGCCCGGCGCTCACGGATGACCGTGACGCGGATCTGGCCGGGATAGGTGAGGTTGTCCTCGATCTGCTTGGAAATATCCTTGCACAAAAGGAACGTTTTGTCGTCGTCCACGTTGTCCGAATCGACCATGACCCGGATCTCGCGGCCGGCCTGGATGGCGTAGGCCTTGGCCACGCCGTCGAAGGAGGTAGCCAGGTTCTCCAGCTCCTCCAGCCGCTTGACGTAGCTTTCGAGAAGCTCCTTGCGGGCGCCGGGCCGGGCGCCGGACAGGCTGTCCGCGGCCTGGACCAGGACGGCCAGCACGCTTTTGGGCGGCACGTCCTCGTGGTGAGCCTGGATGGCGTGGATGATTTCCTGGGATTCGCCGTATTTCTTGGTGAGGTCCGCGCCGATGACCGCGTGGGGGCCTTCGATCTCGTGGTCCACGGCCTTGCCGATGTCGTGCAGAAGCCCGGCCCGCTTGGCCCGTTTCACGTCGAGCCCCAGCTCGGACGCCATGATGCCGCACAGGGCCGAGACCTCAAGGGAATGCTGGAGCACGTTTTGCGAGTAGCTGGTGCGGTACTGGAGCTGGCCCAGAAGCTTGACCAGATCGGGATGGATGCCGTGCACGCCCACGTCGAAGGTGGCCTGCTCGCCGATCTCGCGCAGCTTGACCTCGAACTCCTGCTCGACTTTCTTGACGATGTCCTCGATGCGGGCCGGATGGATGCGGCCGTCGGTGATGAGCCGCTCCAGGGCCAGCTTGGCGATCTGGCGGCGCAGCGGGGAAAAGGCGGACAGGATGACCGTCTCCGGGGTGTCGTCGATGATGAGATCCACGCCGGTGGCCGCTTCCAGGGCGCGGATGTTGCGTCCCTCGCGGCCGATGATGCGGCCTTTCATTTCCTCGGACGGCAGGGTCACGGCGGTGACGGTCTGTTCGGCCACGAAATCGCCCGCGTAGCGTTGCAGGGCCAGCGCCAGGATCTTCTTGCCGCTCTTGTCGGCCTGCTCCCGGGCCTCGGACTCGATCTGGCGGATCATCTTCGCGGCCTCGTGCCGGGTGCGGCTCTCGATTTCCGTCATGAGCCGCTGCTTGGCCTCTTCCACGGTCAGCCCGGAAATCTCCTGGAGCTTGATGGCGTGTTCTTCCGAGGCCAGAGCCAGACGCTCCTCCTTGTCCTTGAGCTGGCGCTCCAGACCGGTCAGGCGCTTCTCGGCGTTGACCACCTCGGTTTCGCGCTGGAGGAACTGTTCGAGCTTGGCTTCGAGCTTTTCCTGCTTGCGGTCGACCTGGGCCTCTTTTTCCCCGAGTTTTTTGACCTTTTCCTTGTATTCGCCTTCGAGTTCGTTTTTCTGTTTATAGAGTTCGTCCTGGGCCTGGACGATGAGTTCCTTTTTATGGGCCTGGGCTTCCTTACGGGCTTCGTCCAGAATCCTGCCCGCCAGGCTCTTGGCTTCCTTGAGGGTTTTTTGGGAAATCCACTTGTCCAGGTAATAGCCGGCCGGGGCGCCGAGACCGATGCCCACGAGTCCTAAGATGATGCCGGAAAGTTCCATATCTTCTCCCCAGACGGACGCGATGGTCCGCAATATCGCCGGAAACGGCCGGGAAATGGCTCAGAGAAATTCTGGGGTGAAATTGTCGGCGCTTTAAGGCGATCTCCATGAACGCACGTCCTCCCGCCTGTGATTATCGCGGGAAGCATGCGCGCACGCCGGGTTTGGAACGATCCGTTTTTGAGATGCCCCGGAACGCCGTGTCAACGATTTTTTTGAACCTTGTTACCAAGGTGGACGCCACTGATAGACCTTAAGGCCTCCCGGCGTTGCCGGGCACGCACACCGGTCCATCGAAGCGGCATCCCATTTTCGAGTATCGGCTCAAAAATGAATCGGCGATCACGAACGCTCCAGGGTAATTGGTTCGCGGCGCTTTACGCCAGCTACTCATCTATTTTTTTCAGAAGCTTGTCGAGCTTTCGCTCCACGTCTCCAAGCTTCTGGTCGGACACAAGCAAATCGTCAGCCAAACCCATGGCCACAAACGCTAAAAACTTCTCCTTACTCAGATTCTTCCCGCCCGTATTAAGCATTTTATATCGTTCTTCCACCAGTCTCCTGGCGGCGGCGACGCGGTCCGGGTCCGCGTCCGTCTTGAACGACAGGTCCAAGCCCAATACAGTGATGGTATAACTGGGCATTACGCAAGCTTTCGCCCGTCATGGCGGCGCGTCCCCGTCGCGCGGCTGTCAACCGTTCGACGCGTCTTCGCCACCCGGTTACGATTGATTAATCTCCCCCTGAATTTTTATCAAGAGATTGTCTATCCTGGCTCCGGCCGTTTCCCTGGCGGCGCGCTCCTCCTCCAGAGCCCGGCGCAGGTCGAGATTCTCGGCTTCCAGGGTTTTCAATTTTCCAAGCAACTGATCAACCCGTTCTTCAAGGGCGTCAAACTTATCCATAAGAAGATTCCTATCCATTTCGACAGGGGAAATCAAGCCGGGCTATTTCTTGCGTTCGAGATTCGTCTGCCTGGCGCGGCCCACGGCCAACGCCCCTTCCGGCACATCCTTGGTGATGACCGAACCGGCCGCCACCAGAGCCCCCGCCCCCACCGTCACCGGGGCCACCAGGGCCGTGTTGCTGCCGATGAAGGCGTTTTCGCCGATCTCGGTTGGATGCTTCGATTTCCCGTCGTAGTTGCAGGTTATGGTTCCGGCCCCGATATTGGTCCCGGCCCCGATCCGCGCGTCGCCGATATAGGTCAGATGACTGGCCTTGACCCCTTGGCCGAGCGTGGATTTCTTCACTTCCACGAAATTGCCGACCTTGGCGCCCTGTTCAAGGACCGCTCCCGGGCGCAGCCGGCCGTACGGCCCCACCGCGCAGGCCGGACCGACCGCGGCCTTCTCCAGATGGGAGAAGGAATGGATGACGCAGCCCGCTGCCAGCTGGCTGTCGCGTATATGACAATGGGACGCGATCACGGCGTTTTCGCCGATGACCGTATCGCCGTAAATTTCGCACGGGCCGCTGATATCCGTCCCCGGGCCGATCAACGCCTCGGCGCTTATCCTGACGCTCTCCGGGTTGCGGACGATCACGCCCCGGTCCAGCCAGCCGTCCGCCACCCGCCGGGCCAGCATGGCCTCGGCCTCGACCAGTTCGCGCGGGCTGTTCACGCCCAAAAGACCGGGGTCCTCCCCACGGTCCTCGGCCACGACGCGAAGCCCCCTTGCGGCGCCCAGGCCCACCAGGTCGGTGATATAGTACTCGCCGCTTTTGTTCTCGTTGGTCAGGGAGTCGAGCAACGGCCCGACGGCTTCCATGCGCAGGAAATAGACCCCGGAATTGATCTCCCCGGTAACCGGCCCGTGAACCGCCGTATCATGATCCTTGGCCTCCACGATGGCCACGCCCCGGCCGTCCAGGCTTCTGACCACCCGGCCATAGGACCCGGGATCGGCCAGGCGGATGCTCAAAAAGGCGATATCCGCGTCCATGTCCAGGGACGCGTCCACAAAGGACTCCAGGGTCCCGGTCCGGACCAGGGGGGCGTCGCCGTTGATGACCAGGCAGTATGCGTAGCCCTGGCGCGCGAGGGCCGGCCAGGCCTCGCGCAAGGCATGACCGGTGCCGAGCTGCTCGCGCTGTTCGATGAAGCCGTCCTGGATTTCCGGGAAGGCCTGGCGCACGGATTCGGCGCCGTGACCGATTACGACGTGGATGCGATCCCCGAAAAGGGGAGCGAGGGCCTGACGGACGTGCCAAAGCATGGGACGGCCCAGCAGTTCGTGAAGAACCTTGGGCTTTTCCGAGCGCATCCTGGTCCCCTTGCCCGCGGCGAGGATCAGGGCGGCCATGGCCTTGAAGCGATCTTTTTTCAGCATGATTCCCGTATGATTGCGCGAACGTCAGACTTTGGCGTTCTCGCGGGTTTTCATCCGCATGATGGCCCGTTGCAAGGCCGAGTGCGCCCGGGCGTAGTCGATGCGTTCGCGCCGTTCGCTTTCCAGGCGCTTGAGCGCCCGCTCCTTGGCCCGCTCGGCCCTATCCACGTCGATTTCCTCAGGAAGTTCGGCAACTTCCGCCAGAATGGTCACCTTGCTGGCGGTAACTTCGGCGAACCCTCCTGAGATGAAAAGATATTTCGCGCGCCCGTCTACCTTGTACATGAGGCTGCCCACGCCAAGGGCGGACAGGAAGAGCGCATGCCCCGGCAGAACGCCGAATTCGCCCTCCAGGCCGGGCGCGCCAACGTACTCGATACGCTTGGAAAGAACAAGTTTGTCCGGGGTGACCACATCCAGCTGCAGTTGTCCGGCCATATCGGTCGCCTCCCTTTCCAGGTGTTTTCCGGAACACGGTTTTACGCTTTTTTCTCACAATGAAAAAGGGGGCGGACAAGGCGGACGTGAAAGATTAGGGCCTTGTCTTCGCGGTCCATCGCCTCGTGAACGCCGTATCGTTTGAGCGAAAGAGCCGCCGGACCGGCAAGCCTTCGCCAATGGGCGCTTTACCAGGGCGAGGTTCATGCCAAACGCCACGGCGGCTTTGCGAAAGGTCCTTCATGCCCCTTAAGGATGCGGTTCTGCAAGGGTCCCAGGGGCCAGGGCATTGCCCGCCGGACGCTTTTCGAATCGAACGAGCGCGAGACCGCAAAAGGCGCGCTCGTGTCGCTTCCTTGCAATGCGCAGAAGCGGATGTTGAGGATCATGCGGCCAAGAGAAGAGCATTTCCCCGAAAAACAGCGGCATATTCTTCGAGGACGCGACACGGTCCTTTTCACGGGCAGGATCCGGCGCCTGTTCACGCGGCGCAACGCCTTGCGGGTAAAAAAGAAGACGGGCCGCGAGCGGCCCGTCTTCCCTACAGAGGCGTCTATGTGACGTTGGATCGTCGTTCGTGGTTAGCCAAGCTTGGCGCTGTCAGCGGTCTTCATGCGCATGAAGGCCCGCTGCAAAGCGGCCTGGGCGCGAGCGTAATCCACATCTTCCTTGGATTTATCCAGCCGCGCCTTGGCTCTTTCCTGGGCCTTGCGGGCCCGGTCAATATCGATATCCTCGGGCTTCTCGGCGACTTCGGCCAGAACGGTGACCTTGTTGCCGGAGATTTCGGCGAACCCGCCGGATACGAAGACGTAATGATTCTTCCCACCCAGCTTGTACAACAGGCTGCCGACGCCAAGGGCCGAGAGGAACGGGATATGGTTGGGAAGAACGCCGAACTCGCCTAAAAGGCCGGGCGCTCCCACGTAATCCACGTTCTGGCTCATGACCAGCTTGTCCGGGGTTACGATTTCCAAGAGCATTTCGCTAGCCATTATGCACTATCCTTTCTTGGCGTTTTCCAAGGCCTCGTTCAGATCGCCGACCATGTAGAAGGCGCTCTCGGGGATGTCGTCGTGCTTGCCGTCGAGGATGGCGCGGAAGCCCTTGATGGTGTCCTCAAGCTTCACGTAGCGGCCTTCCTTGCCGGTGAACTGGGCGGCGACGAAGAACGGCTGGGACAGGAAGCGCTGGATCTTACGGGCGCGGGCGACCGTGATCTTGTCTTCGTCGGACAGCTCGTCCATGCCCAGAATGGCGATGATGTCCTGCAGGTCTTTGTACTTCTGCAGGGTCATCTGCACGTCGCGGGCGGTCTGGTAGTGGTCGTTGCCCAGAACCAGGGGGTCCAGGATGCGGGACGTGGAGTCGAGCGGGTCCACCGCGGGGTAGATGCCGAGCTCCGCGATCTGACGGGACAGAACCAGCGTGCCGTCAAGGTGCGAGAAGGTCGTGGCCGGCGCGGGGTCGGTCAAGTCGTCCGCAGGCACGTAAACGGCCTGGACCGAGGTGATGGAGCCCTTCTTGGTGGACGTGATGCGTTCCTGCAGGGCGCCGAGGTCGGTGCC
>CALGYO010000131.1 GCA_937934715.1 uncultured Desulfovibrionaceae bacterium
CCGCTTCGCTGACCGTGGAAAACGGCGCGACCTTCGAGACCCTGGGCGGCTACGAAGCCGGAGACCCCAGTCCGGGCGGGGGCGGGATATATATCAAATCCGGCGGCGTGGTCGCTGTGACCGGCGCGGGCAGCGCGCTTAACATCGGCATGGCCCACAGCGGCACGCCCACCACCTGGACCACCTCCGACGGCTGGCTCTCCATCGGCGAAGGAACGGTCACCGTGTCGGACGGCGCCTCGCTTCAGGCGGACGGCGTCTATGTCTCCGGCGAGCCCGGCGCGACCGGCGTGATGACCGTGACCGGCGCCGGGTCCTCCATGGACGCCCATTTGTGCCTGTACGTGGGCGGCAACACCAATAACGACAATTCAGCGGGCGACGGAATCCTGACCATTTCGGGCGGCGCCACGGGTTCCGCGTCCGTCATTACGGCTGGCGTGGACTCCGGCGTCACCGGCTCCATCACCGTGACCGGCGCCGGATCGAGCCTGACGACCGTGGACAACGGCGCGGGCTTTTACGGCAACGTCTACGCGGGCTATGCGGGCGAGGGGAACATCACCGTCGCGGACGGGGCGGCGCTCACGGCCAACGGCCAGCTCCGGTTGGGCTGGGACTCCGGGGCGACGGGCGCCGTCACCGTGGAATCGGGCGGGACCCTTTCCACCGGCGCGGGCAGCGCCGATTACGCCGCAAGCTACGGCAACGGCTACGGCGCCATCATCGGCGGCGCGGCGGGCGCCACGGGCGCGGTCACGGTCACCGGAACGGGATCGTCCTGGACCGACCACGGTTCCGCCGTCATCGTCGGGTACGAGGGCGACGGCGCGATCACCGTTCAAAACGGCGCCACGCTGGCATCGTCCGGCGCGATAGTGCTCGCCGGTGAAGCGGGATCGACGGGGACGCTCAATATCGGCGCAGCGGAAGGACAGGCGGCGGCCGCCGCAGGTTCCGTGACCGCGGCCGACGGCGTCGCTTTCGGCGGCGGCGCGGGAACCCTGGTCTTTAACCACACCGAAACGGCGTATTCCTTTTCTCCCTCCATCCAGGGCGCCGGTTCCGTCAAAGTCCTGTCCGGCGTGACGGTTTTCACCGGGCCCAATACCTATTCCGGGGAGACGCTCATTACCGCTGGAACGCTTCAGGCAGGGGCAGCCGACGCTTTTTCGGAAAACTCGGCCGTCAACCTGAGCGCCGGGGGCGTCCTGGATTTGAACAATTCCGATCAGGCCATCGGCGGGCTTGCGGGCTTGGGCTCGGTGGCGCTGGGATCGGGTTCTCTCACCGTGAACAGCGCCGTGGACAGCGAATTCTCCGGGTCGATTGTGGGATCCGGGGGGTTGGTCAAGACCGGAACCGGCGTACTTACCCTGTCCGGAGACAACGGCTACTTCGGCGACACCATCGTCAACCAGGGAACGCTCCGGGCAGGAGCGATCAACGTTTTCTCGGAAAATTCGGCCGTGACCGTAAACGCGAACGGCGTCCTGGACCTGAACAATTTCGACCAGACCATCGTTGACCTGTCCGGCACCGGCGAAGTGGTGCTGGGCTCCGCCACCCTCACCGTGACCAGCAACACCACCGTCAACGACTTCACCATCACCGGCACAGGGGGCGTGACCAAAACCGGCAACGGCGTCCTGACCCTGTCCGGCAGCGACAGCGACTACACCGGCGACACCATCGTCAACGAAGGAACGCTTCAGGCTGGCGTGCCCAACGCGTTCTCGCCGAACTCACCCGTGACCGTGGAAGGCGACGGGACCCTGGACCTGAACAGCAACAATCAGGCCATCGGCGGTCTGTCCGGTTCGGGCTCGGTGACGCTTGGCTCCGCCACCCTTACCGTGGACAACGGCGTGGACAACGCCTTTTCCGGCGTGATCTCCGGCACGGGGGGCGTCACCAAAACCGGCAACGGCGTCCTGCTCCTCACCGGCGACAATACCTACACAGGCGCCACGACCATCCAACAAGGCACGCTCAGCCTCACCGGATCGAGCGCTTCGAACTCGATAGGCGTCTCCTCGAACGCCACGCTCGATTTCGCCCCATCCCGGGACCTTGCCTACGAAGGCGTCATCACCGGCGCGGGCTCGGTCACCAAGACCGGAAGCAACACGCTGACCCTGACCGGAAACAACGACTTCACCGGAGGCGTCACCATAACCGGCGGCGCGATAGCCATTTCCAGCGACGCCAACCTGGGCGCCTCCACAGGAACCCTGACCCTCGCCGGGGGCGCGCTCCAGACAACGTCGGACGTCAACCTCGCCCGCGAGATCGCCGTCACGGGCAGCGGCGCCATCGACGACGGCGGCAACAACGTCACGTTATCCGGCCAGCTCCAAGGCGCCGGCGACCTCACCCTGTCCGGCTCCGGCGTCGACACCCTGGACGCGACCTTCGACGGTTCCGGCTACTCCGGCACGCTGACCCGCAGCGCCGGGACCCTGCATCTCGTCGAGGGGGGAACGCTGTCCGGCACGCTCGAAATCGCTTCCGGGGCCACCCTCAACGGCGCTGGCTCGATCACCGACCTCACGATCAACGGCAACATCGCCCCCGGCAATTCACCGGGAACCATCACCGTGAACGGGAACTTCGTGCAAGGCGCGAGCGGCGTCTACGTGTGCGAAGTCACTCCCTACACCAACGACGTGATCACCGTATCCGGAACCGCGACCTTGGACGGAACCATCTCCATTCAGCCGAGCAACTCCTACTACAACAGCGGCTCCGTGTGGACCGTGCTGACGGCCGCGGGCGGCGTCAGCGGCGCCTATTCCACCGTGGTTTATGGCCCCACCCCGGAAAACTGGATATTCACGCCGGTCTACTCCGGGAACTCCGTCGTATTGACCCTGTCGCGCCAGTCCTATTCCAACTCCGCCCTGAGTTCCCAAGCGTCCTCCGTCGGCGAGGGGCTCGACGCGGCGGCCTACGACGCAACAGGCGAAATGGCCACTTTGATCGAAAACCTGGACTATTCCTACGGCATAGACTCCATGTACCTTGCGGCTAACGCCCTGACCGACTACACGCTCAACGTGTTGAGCCCCGAGATCTACGCGACCTTCTCCCAGAACGTCTTCGAGGCGGGCCGCATGGTGACCGACGCCCAACGCTCCGGCATGCGTGAAGCCGGGGGAGACGCGAGCCAGGGCTTTGCCAACCCCCTGGATTTCGGGCCTGCTTCGCTGGCTTCGCAAAACACAGACATCAGCGGCGTCCCCGGCGCCGCAGCGGGCGGCTCCCAGTCGATGTCCCTGGGGCGGCTCGGCGTGTTCCTCAAACCGCTCGGGATGCGGGCCACCCAGCAGGGCGATGCGGATCAGACCGGCTACGTCACCCTTGCCGGCGGCGTCACCGGAGGCATTCTCTACCGCCCCACGAAGGAACTGACCCTGGGCCTGGCTCCGAGCTACATAAGCCAGTCGATCACCATGCACAGCGAAGGCGGCGCCCAGGGCTCGATCAACGATTGGAGCCTGGCCCTGCTCGCCTCCTACAAAAGCGGCTCCTTCTACGGCGACGCCAGCATCCGGGGCGGATACGACGCCTTCCGCTCCTCGCGCTCCCTGCCGCTGCCGACGGGGAAGTACACGGCCAACGCCAACTGGGACGGCTGGAATATGAGCGCCACCGTCGGAGGCGGCTACGACTTCACGATTGGGGACTTCACCGTCGGTCCGCTGGCCTCGATCTCCTGGCAGCGCCTGCATGAAAACGGCTTCCGCGAGACGGGAGCGGGCACGCTCGGCCAGAGCATCCGGGCCAGAGACACGGATTCCCTCAACACGCTGCTCGGGGCGCGCGCGTCCCGGACCTTTGAGACCCCGATCGGATACGTCACGCCGGAATTGCGGGCGGCCTGGAGCGCCCAGTGGCTTGGCGGCTCCCAGAACATCGTGTCCACGTTCATCGGGTCGCCCACCTCCACGTACCAGACGCCGGTCAAGGACCAGCGTTACAATTCCGCCGTGATCGACCTGGGCGTGACGATGAACATGACGGAATCACTTTCGGCAACGGCCCGGATCGGCGCCGAAATCTTTCGCCCGGGATACGCCGCCCAGGCGGCAAGCGTCGGCGTCAGATTCTCGTTCTAAAAACCGGCCGGCTCGCGTACGAGCCGGCCGCAGCCATTTCAAAAGGAAGGATTCATCTATGAAGTTGCGCTTCGTGCTTCCGCTGTTGCTCGGTTTTGCGGCGATCTGCGCCGGTTGCCAGTTCGGCGAGTCGAAACCTACGATGGCGGTCATGAATACCCGGGAAGTCATCACCAAATGCGCTGAAGGCATGAAAGCCGCCGAGCGGGTTCGGGCGAAATTCGCCCCCCGCCAGGAAGCGATGAAAACGCAAGAAGAGGCCATCGCCAAGCTGAAGGCCGACCCGGCGCTGTCCGACCCGAATTCCGGCAAACGGGCTGAACTCGAGACCCTGGCGCGCCAGTACGTCGTGGACCGCCAGACCCTGAGCAAGGAAGTCGGCGAGGAGGAAGCCGTTCAATTCAAGCCCATTGTGGATAAAATCAACGCCGTCCTGGCCACGTACGCCAAAGCGAACGGCCTGCTCTCTGTGCAGGATAAAAACGGATTCACCTACATCGACTCCTCCATCGACATCACCGAAGCGATCATTAAAAAGGTCGACGAGATGAAATAAGGGGCTCGCCTGCCCGGGCTTTCCGGCTTTGGGCAAGCTCCCGTCCCGGCGCGCCCCGAACGGACGCGGGAGACGGACCATTTCCCCGGAAACGATCGTGAAAATGCAAGTGAACGCGGCATAACCCAGCATGAGCCTCGGCGGGCGACTCGTTTTCGCGCGATGACCCCGCTGACGCTCGTGTTTTTCAAAGGCGTTGACGCCTCAAAACGAATGACTTAAGTTTCACCCTCATTTTTTGGCTTCCAACAAAATCCCCCATGACCGAATCAGGATCAACCGCTATGGAAAGCTTACGCACCCTCCCGGGCGACGACGTCCGGCAAATCATGTGGCGTTTCTCCGACCGCTTCGATCTGCAGATGGCCGTCCAGTCCGCCCGTTCCGTGGCCAGAAGCGTGGTGGCCCGCATGGTGGCCGACGGCGTACGCCACGGCCATGAATGGACCGAACGCAAAAACGAGCTGCTCGACGCCTTCGACGCCTCGGGGCTGACCACGCTGTTTCTGGACCCGCACCAGGGCGGCTACATCGAGGGTCCCAAGAACCTGGCTCTGGCCCTGGCAGCCTTCGAGCTGTCCTGGGTGGACGCCGGTTCCGCCACCTGTTCCCTGGCCGGGAACCTGGCCCTCTCGCCCATCCATGAACGCGGCACCCAGGAACAACGCGACCATTACATGAGCCGTTGCGTTCCGGCCCAGCCCGGAGAGGACCGCAAGACCCTGCGCGGCGCCTTCGCCCTGACAGAACCCCTGCCCTACGTGGGCGTGGACACCGGGGTCCTTTGCGGCAAGGTCCGGGTGGAGGAATGGAACGAGGGCGAGGAGCCCATGTTGCGCGTGGAAAAACGCGGACGGTTCATCACGGGCATGGATTTCGCCAATTTCGCCACCGTGGCCGTGGACACGGACGATCCCCGGATCAAGACCTCGTGCATGGTCATCATCGAAGAAACCGACGAGGGCCTGTTCGACCGGGGCGCCCCCACCCTCAAGATGGTCCACCAGCTCTCCTCCACCCGCGATCCGGTCTTCAATATGAAGGTTCCGGCCAGCCGCATCATCGGCGGCTATACGGTGAAGGATGGGGTGATCGTTCCCACGTACTCCCACAGCGAGATCATCGCCGCCGTGTTCCACCGCACCCGCGTGACCGTGGCGCTCATGACCACGGCCAAGCTGCTCTCCGCCGTGGAGCCGGTCATCCGCTACCAGCGCGGCCGTTTTCGCGGCGGCGACGCCTGCGCCGAAGGAACGCCCAAGTTCGATCTCGGCCTGCAGCGCAACGACGACGCGGTCATCCGCCTGGCCGAGGTCTGGGCCGCGGGCGAGGCCGGGGCCTCCCTCGGGTTCGCCACCGCCCGCATCTTCGACCGGCTTGATCCCACGGAAAAGGCCAAGGACGCCGCCCTGGCCGAGCGTGGCGTGGCGGGACTGCGCGCCCAACTGGCCGCCCTGCGCAAGGTGGAGCCCCAGGCCATCGAATACGTGAAGGAAATCTTCAAGCCTGAGGCCGAGCGCGACGCCGCGCGCATCGCCGCCCTGGAAGCCGACCCGGTGGTCATGTACCAGGTGATCGAGTCCGAGGCGGGCGTCATGTGTCCGGCCTGCAAGCTCTGGAACACCGGCTACGGCGCCATCATGATGCGCGAGGCCGTGGCCCTTATGGGCGGCTACGGCATCACCGAGGACTGCCCGGGCTTCCTCTTCCACAAATATACGGACTGCCAGCTGGAAGCCACCTACGAAGGCCCCGAAGCCGTACAGCGCCGCCAGCTCTCGGTCACCATGACCAGCCCGGTCTTTCTGGCCATTTTCGAACAGTACATCCTCGAACTGCGCCGCATCCACGAGACCAACCCCTCCCTGGGCGCCCTTTCCGTGGCCGAGGGCATGGAACTGTGGCGGTGGGTCTACGAATTCCTCAACGAAAACAAAGACGAAAGCGGCAAACGCCTCTTCCACGGCAAGCGCCAAAGCGTGGTCTTCCCCATGGCCGACGCGCTGTCCGCGCTCATCGCCTCGCGCCTGCAGATCCTGGACGTCCTGGAGCTTGCGGCCAAGGGACCGGAAAATCCGGTGGTGGCCGAAGGCCTTCCCGGATACCTGTCCTTCTTCGGCGCCTTGAGCCGCATCCAGTCGGCCAAATCCGCCGGCGAGGCCGCCAGGGTCTGCGCCGGGCTGGCGCACGGCTTCGCCGCCCCGGGGGCGCAGCTCGGCCCCCTCGACGAACTGCGCCGCAAGGTGGACGCTTCCATGGCCGGACTGGGACTGGCCCGCGAAGCCGCCGGACAGGCTCTCACGCAGGTCATGATTCCCGAGGCCCTGGACTACCCGCTTTAATTCCGCGTCCCGCCTTAGCCCCGGCTTCCCCGGCGGCCGTCGCGGGACGTACGACCATATTCGCCGCATGGCGGCGCCGGCGCGGGCCGGGGACGATCCGTCCCCGGCCCGCATGCGCGAAAAGACCGGGTCAAAAAAGACTGGTTCTTTACTCGACAATAAGGATACTCCTCTCCAAGCGGCCGCCGCGTCCAACGCGCCGGAGGCCGCCCAAAACCGGGCGAGCGGCCGAACCGGACGAACTCGGAGCCGTCAGCCGGAGGCAAGCGTCATGGACATGGACCAACAGGACATTCCCCGCCAGAGCATGGACGCGGACATCGTCTGCGTGGGCTTCGGCCCGGCCACGGCCGGTTTCCTCACCACCCTCTCCAAGGGCCTGGTCAATCCCGACGGAACGCCCGTCGTGGAAAGCAAGGTCATGCCGGGCATGCCGCCCCAGATCATCTGCTACGAGCGGGCCGACGACATCGGCTTCGGCGTTTCGGGCGTGGTCAGCCGGGCCCGGGGCATCAAAGCCTCCTTCCCCGAGGAGGACCTGACGCAAATCCCCCTGTGCGCCAAGACCGGCCACGAAAAGGTGGTCTACCTGCTGGACCCCGTGGGCGCGAGCCGCAGGCCCAAGCTTCTGCAAATCAAGGAAAAATGCTTTCGGGCCCTGAAAAAGGTCCTGCCCGTCCTGCCCTTGAGGGACGAGGCTTTCGAACTGCCCTACATCCCGCCCTTCTTGCGCAAGGAGGACGGGCTGACCTTCTCCCTTGGGCAATTCCTGCAATGGGCGGGCGGCCAGGTCATGGGTTCGGGACTGGCGCAGATCTGGCCCTCCACCCCGGTCAGCCAGGCGCTGATCGAAGGCGGCAGGGTCGCGGGCGTCAGGCTCACCGACCAGGGCGTTGACAAGGAAGGAAACCCCGAGGGCATGTTCATGCCCGGCATGGACGTGAAGGCCGCGCTCACCGTGGTGGCCGACGGCCCGGTGGGCCCGGTGGGCCGCCAGATCGACCGCGAACTCGGCATGCCCTGCGGCAACCACCGCCGGGAATGGGCCGTGGGCATGAAATTCGTGGTGGACCTGCCGGAACGCTGCGAGCTGCCCGAAGGAACCATCCTGCACACCCTGGGCTACCCGGAACCGGAAATCTTCGGCTTCCTCTACGTGCTGCCCGGTCGCGTGGCCTCGCTCGGCATCTTCATTCCCTCCTGGTTCGACAACCCCGTGCGCACGGCCTACCGCTATCTGCAGCACTGGATGCGGCACCCGTACCTGTGGAAGCATCTGGAAGGCGGGACCCTGCGTTCCTGGGGCGCCAAGAGCCTCCTCGAGGACGGACGCAAGGGCGAGCCGCATCTTGCCGGACACGGCTACGCCAGGATCGGCGAGGGCTCGGGCACGACCAACGTGCTCACCGGCTCGGGCGTGGACGAGGCCTGGACCTCTGGAGTCCTTCTGGCCGAAGCCACGCTGGAACTTTTGCGCGACGGCAAGGAGTTCTCCAAGGAGAACCTGGAAGCGACCTATGTGCGCAGGCGCCGGGAATCCTGGCTGGATGAGGAAAGCAAGGCCGCCGAAAAAGCCCGCGACGGCTTCACCAAAGGCTTCATCCAAGGCCTTGTCGGCATGGCGCTTTCCGGCTTCTCCAACGGCAAGATCAACTGGCCCGGCTGCTCCAAGCGGGTCTACGAACGCATCCCCACCATCGAGGAATACTACCAGGGCCGCATCACCGTGGCCGAAATCAACGCCGTGCGCGCCGAGTGCAAGGCCAAGGGCCTGCCCCTGCACGGCGCGCTCATGACCATGGCGGGCTGGCCGGACATCGAATACGACGGCCAGTTGCTCATCTCGCACCAGGACGCCCTGCTCATGGGAGGCAAGGTCCAGGCCAACCCGGGCTACGCCGATCACGTGCGCTTCAAGAACCCGGACGTCTGCCGGACCTGCGACACCAAAATCTGCATAGAAGCCTGTTCCGGACAGGCTATCACCACCAACCCGGACGACGGCGTCCCGCTCTTCGACCGGGAAAAATGCGTGCACTGCGGCGCCTGTATGTGGAACTGCTCCAAAGCCGATAAGCAGAACCCCGAGGAAACCAACGTGGACTTCCGCGCCGGCTCGGGCGGCCTGCACTCGGCCGAGAACTAAAGACGAACGGCGCCTCCGGCGGGCAGAGGGGCGCCGCCCCTCTGCACACCCCGCCAGGGGGATCATCCCCCTGGACCCCGGTCCGAGTTTAAGGCGCATTGCGGGAATGGCTTGTTGCCGTTAGTGAGACGCGATTCCGGATACGCCGCGAAGCGAATATAAGGGTTCTTGGGAAGAGAGGGGGACCAGGGGGGAGAGGAACCCTACTTCCCCAAAGAAGGGTTCCTCTCCCCCCTGGTCGCCGAAGGCATGTCTCCGGCGGCCAGAGGGGCGCCGCCCCTCTGGACTCCCCGCCAGGGGGATCATCCCCCTGGACCCCGGTCCGGGTTTAACGAGTATTGCGGGAACGGCGTATTGCCGTTACCTTGGCGAACCCC
>CALGYO010000132.1 GCA_937934715.1 uncultured Desulfovibrionaceae bacterium
CATACGCGCCCGGGGCGTCCGTTCTTCCGGTCTCCCGGGCGAAGACGCCCCCCCCCTGCGCATACGCGCCCGGGGCGTCCGTTCTTCCGGTCTCCCGGGCGAAGACGCCCCCCCCTGCGCATACGCGCCCGGGGCGTCCGTTCTTCCGGTCTCCCGGGTGAAGACGCCCCCCCTGCGCATACGCGCCCGGGGCGCCCGTTCTTCCGGTCTCCCGGGCGAAGACGCCCGGCCCGGGCCCCGTGCCCGCGTCTTCCCATTATAAGACGCCGGAGGCCTCAGGGAAGGGGCCGCCCTGACGGACTATTTGGCCGAACGCTTCCCCAGCTCCCACTCGGCGGCCGGAACCGCCTCCTCGATGAGCATGATAGGGATGTCCTCGCGAACGGGATATACGACCTTGCAGGCTTCGCAGGAAAGGCCTTCCTCCTGGCCGGTCACGGCCAGGGCGCCCTTGCATTTCGGGCAGGCCAGGATGTCGAGCAGTTCCGGATTGAGCGCCACGGGATTCTCCTTGGGTGCGATTTCGTTTCCTCACATAGCCCAAGGCGGCGCGCTCCACAAGCGGACGCCTCGGGCGCTTTCCATTCCCCGTGAAAAGAAGTACCTTGCCAGTATGCGCTGCATCGACCTGCATACCCACTCCACGGCCTCGGACGGGACGACCTCCCCGGCCGAGCTTGTCCGGCTGGCGGCGAAGACCGGTCTTTGCGCCGTGGCCCTCACGGACCACGACACCCTGGACGGCCTGGAGGAGGCCCGCCGGACCGGAAAGGAATGCGACCTGACCGTCATCGGCGGCTGCGAGCTGTCCGTGGCGGACGGGGCGCGGCGGCTCCATATCCTGGGGCTCTTCCTGCCCGAGCGCCCGCCTGGGCTCGAGGCGAAGCTGGCCGCCCTGCGCCGGGCCCGGGACGTCCGCAACGAAATCATCGTCGAAAAGCTGCGGGCGCTTGGCGTGGACATCTCCCTGGCCGAGGTGGAAGCCCTGGCCCAGGGCGCCGTGGGCAGGCCCCACATCGCAAGGGCCCTCATCGCCAAGGGGGCGGCCGCGAATTTCCGGGAGGCCTTCGACAAATATCTGGGCGCGCGCGGCAGGGCCTACGCGCCCAAGGACATCCTGCCCGTGGACGAGGCCATCGCCCTGTTGCGCGAAGAGGGGGCGACCGTGTCCCTGGCCCATCCCTACCTGCTCCAGCTGTCGGGCGTGGCCCTGGCGGAGCTGGTCGGACGCTACGCCGCCATGGGGCTCGACGCCATCGAGGCCTATTATACGGATCATACCCCGTCCCAGACCAGGGAGTACCTGGCCCTGGCCAAGCGCTTCGACCTGGCCGTGACGGGCGGATCGGATTATCACGGCGACGTAAAACCCGAGGCGCGCCTGGGCGTGGGGCGCGGAAAGCTGTGCGTCCCGGCCGGGCTTCTGGACGACCTGTCGCGGCGCCGGGCCGCGGCCGGACTTCCCGCGTAGTCCTTGGCGCCGTTGGGAATGAACCGACTCCTCATCCGCCCGCAACGCTTGACGAAACACAATTCTCTTCAGGCGCGGGCAGTCCGTTTCTCCCGGCTTTGCGCAAAAAAGGCTTGACCGGCGAACGGGGCTGTTGTAACTGCCTCGTTTCTCGTGTGGAGGTGACACATGTACGCGATAGTGGAAACCGGCGGAAAACAATACCGCGTTGAAGAAGGCGCCAAGATCAACGTCGAGAAACTCGACGTGGAAGTGGGCGGCGAGCTGGCCCTGGACAAGGTCCTCATGGTGGGCGGCGGCGAAGTCAAGATCGGCGCTCCCTACGTCGAAGGCGCCAAGGTCGTATGCGCCGTGGCCGCTCACGGCCGTGGCAAGAAGATCATCGTCTTCCATAAGTGGCGCCGCAACGATTCTCACAAAAAGACGGGCCACCGGCAGGACTATACAACCCTTGAAATCAAGTCCATCCAGGCCTAGCCTGACGGACAGCCAGTAAGGAGGCCCCCATGGCTCATAAAAAAGCAGGCGGCAGTTCAAGGAACGGACGCGACAGCGCCGGTCAGCGGCGAGGCGTCAAGCGCTTCGGCGGTCAGCAGGTTCTGGCCGGCAACATCCTGGTGCGCCAGCTCGGCACCAAGTTCCATCCCGGCGAAAACGTCGGCATGGGCAAGGACTACACCCTGTTCGCCCTGTGCGACGGCGTGGTGAAGTTCGAGAGGTACCAGCGCAACAAGAGGGTCAAAACCCGCATCGCCGTCGTTCCGGCGGCCTAAGCGGATTTTGCGGCGAATTTCCGGCGGGGCGAAGCATGACTTCGCCCCGCCTTTTCGCGCTTTCCCGGCCCGGACCGAACCGGGCTTTTTTTCGTTCCGCCACTCCGTCCCCCTGCGCGCGCCGCAGCCCGGCCCCTTTGCGCGCGCCGGCGGTCTCTCTCCCGATTCCCCGTCATCGCGCATGCCGCGTCCGGCTCCTCGCGCGCGCCGGCGGCCTCTCTGATGACGCGTCATCGCTCATGCCGCGTCCGGCTCCTTGCGCGCGGCGGGGGCCAGAACTTCGGCCAGAGCCCGGGACAGCTCCTCCGCTGAAAAAGGCTTGAACAGGCAGCCGTTGACCCCGGACTTGAGCAGGCGCTCCTTGTCCGCGCGCAGGGCGTGGGCGGTCACGGCGATGATGGGCGTGCCGGACCGGTTTTTCAGGCCAGGGGCGGCGCGGATGGTCCTGGCCGCGTCCAGGCCGTTCATCACCGGCATCTGCAGATCCATGAGGATGCAGTCGAACGGCTCCTCGCGCAGGGCCTTGAGCGCCTCCACCCCGTTTTCCACGCAATAGATCTTGTGCCCCATTTTCTCCAGCATGCGGGAAATCATGATCTGGTTCACGCCGTCGTCCTCGGCCAAAAGGATCTTGAGGGGAGGAAGGACGGCGCAGGCCGGAACCATGACCTCTTCGAGGGCGTGACCGGGCGCTTTGGCCCGGACGGAAAAGATGACCCGGGTGCCGCGTCCCGGCTCGCTTTCCGCCCGTATGTCCCCGCGCATGAGCCCAGTCAGCCGCTTGACGATGCACAGCCCCAGGCCCGTCCCCTGGTAGGACCGGGTATAGGAGCCGTCCGCCTGGGTGAAGGGGTCGAAAACGCCCGCCAGCTTGTCCTGGGGAATGCCGATGCCCGTGTCCGTCACGGTGAAGCGCAGGACGTACTCCCCGGGGACGTCCGGGGCCGGCTCGCACTCCGCTTCCAGGCGAACCTCGCCTGTCCGGGTGAATTTGACGGCGTTGCCGAGGATGTTGAAGAGAATCTGGCGCAGCCGCGCGTCGTCGCCGAAAATGACGGGCGGCAGGTTCTCGCCCCGGGTCCAGTTGAAGGCGAGCCCCTTGCTCTCGGCCTGGGGCTTGAGGGCGCCGGCCGCGGCCCGGATGACGGCCTGGGGGGAGTATTCCCGTTCGTTCAGCTTGAATTCGCCGCTGGCCATCTTGGCGTAATCGAGAATGTCGTTGATGATTTCCAGGAGATGCCGGTTCGCGCCCTGGGACAGGTTCACGTACTCGCGCTGCTCGCCGGTCAGGTTGGTGGCCGCGAGCAGGTCCAGCATGCCGATGGAGCCGTTTAGGGGAGTGCGCAGCTCGTGGGTGATGTTGGCCATGAATTCGGACTTGGCCAACGAGGCGTTCTCCACCGCTCCCCTGACCAGGAGCAGCTCCTGTTCCAAAGCCATCCGCCAGGTGGCGTCCTGCAGGTGGACGGCCAAACGCGTTTCGCCCGTCTCCGGGCTGGGGTATTCCCCCACCGTGACGCGAAGCCGCCGTTCTCCCGTCCTGGGGAGATCGATCTCCCCCTCGTGGGGCGCGCCGCTGAGGAAGGCCGCGGAAACAAGACCGATGATTCCCTCGGCCTGCTTCTTGGGAAGCGTCTCGTCCATGCGCCGGCCCGTCAGCCGTTCCCGGGGGACGCCCAAAAGACCGGCGGCCGCCTGGTTGGCGAAAAGACAGCGATTTTCCCTATCCAGTATGCAAACCGGGGTTTGCAGGGCGTCGAGGACGTCTTCTCCGAATCCGTTGTGAAGCGTTTCCCCCGGGCCGCCATCCTCCTTGGCCCGTTGCGTCCCCAAGCCGTCCTTGCCGGAATGCCCGGGACGATCATAAGCGATTCCCATTCCCTCTCCATGCGCTGGCGTAAATCGTATTTCGGCCATCCTAGCCTGAGCGCCTCCCTTTAGCAAACACCCGCAAGAGCGCGCCAGGAGCCGCGCCAGAACCACCCGGGGGTCTGATGCGGTCACGCGCGCCTTGACAGGCCTTGCGCCTGCGGCTATGGCGCATTATCATATATGACTTAAAGCGAGCGCCCTCATATAATATGTTGAAATACTTTATTTTCCGTCAACCGCAAAGCCCAGGAGGTCTCATTCATGGGTTACCGCATCACCATTGACAGAAACAAGTGCATCGGGGACGGCGAATGCGTGGATGTCTGTCCGGTGGAAGTCTATGAACTCCAGGACGGCAAGGCCGTGGCCGTCAACATGGAAGAATGCCTTGGCTGCGAGTCCTGCGTGGAAGTGTGCGACCAGGACGCCATCGTGGTCGAGGAAGAATAGCATCAGACCGAATTTGCTTGCGGTTGACGGGAGCGGCCAGGGAAACCGGCGGCTCCCGTCTCCATCTTTTCGACACCTACGACATCAAGACCGGAGAAGCGAATGCCAGTTGATTTGACGGATATTTTCGCGAAATACGAAGCCCTGGTCGCCGAGGTGGACGCCTTGTTCGACAAGGTCAAGGGCCTGCACCCCGATCTGGTTTCCTGCGGCGAGGGATGCAGCGACTGCTGCCACGCCCTGTTCGACGTGAGCCTGATCGAGGCCTTGTACCTCAATCGCCATTTCAACGCGGAGCTCTCCGGCGAGGACAAAAAGCGCATCCTCCAGGCGGCGGAAACAGCCGACCGCGCCCACTACAAGCTCAAGCGCAAAGCCTTCAAGGCCACGGAAAAAGGCGTCGCCACCGCCCAGATCCTGGAGGACCTCGCCAAGGAGCGCATCCGCTGTCCTTTGTTAAGCGACCAGAACCGCTGCGAGTTCTACGCCCAGAGGCCCGTCACCTGCCGCCTGTACGGGCTGCCGCTCGATATCGGCGGCGCGGCCCACACCTGCGGCAAGGCGGGCTTCAAGCCCGGCGGCGCCTATCCCACGGTGAAAATCGAGGTCATCCAGGACCGGCTCATGCTGCTCGCCCAGGAATTCACCCAGAGCATCAACGCCAAATACCCGGGCCTGGCCGACATGCTCGTTCCGGTGTCCATGGCGCTTTTGACCGAGTACGACGACGAATATCTGGGCGTGATCCCCGAGGACGAGGACGACGACGATTTTCCTCCCGCGCCGGCGCCAGGGCCCAAGGCCGCCGGACCGGCGGCCGGCGACGCCTGCGCGTCCTGCGGCGAGGATCCGTTCTCCAGCGCCTGCAAGACCTGCAAAAGCGCTGGCGGCGGACACAGCTGGACCCTGCCCGGCCCCGACCCCGACAAGAAAAATGAGGACGACGCATCATGAGTACGCTGAGCGACCAGGAAAAAGAGGAGCTCAAGCGGGCCATCTACGAGAAGATTCCGCCCAGGCGCCGCAAATACATCGAGAAGATCGGCTATGACGAATGGGATCCTTTCCAGGAGCCCCAGGACCCCATCGACATCCGCATGGACGCCACCAAGCGCACCACCCAGCAGCTGGTCCGGGAGTTCCTGCAGACCAGGACCATGAAGGAAGTGGGCTCGGAATACCAGCGCGGCGCCTGGGAGCTGTGCGTGGGCGTCATGGCCAACAGCGAACGCCACAGGGGCATGTTCGAATTCTGCATCTGGTACCAGGACCTCCTGAGGCGCGAAGGCGCGCTGACGGACGGTCCCTCGAAAAAATAATGACGAACGGGCCGGATTCACCCGGCCGGGAGATACGCATGAGCCAACCGAAAAAGGCCCAGACCCTGGACGAATTCATCGCCGAGCAGAAGCACAGCCTGACGGACAACCCGGAATGCGGCAATTCCCACTACAACCTTGGCGCCGCCTACGTAGCCAAGGGCATGTTCGACGAAGCCGCCGCCGAATTCCAGGAGGCCCTCCGCTGCTCCCCCACCCTGGTGGAAGCCTACGTGCAGCTGGGGGGGCTCGCCATGAACAAGGGCGACCTGGAAGCCTGCCTGTACTACAACGAGCAGGCCGCCAAGATCCGCCCCCATTTCGCCACCCCCCACGGCAACATCGGCTTCGTGCACATGCAGCGCGGGGACCTGAAAAAGGCCATCTCGGCGCTCAAGACCGCCGTTCGCCGGGACCCCAATTTCGTCCAGGCCCTGTCCACCCTGGCCAGCGCCCGCTTCATGACCGGCGACGTGGACGCCTGCATCGAGCTGTGCGAGAAGGCCCTGGCCGTGGAACCCAATTTCGGACCGGCCTACAACAACCTGGCCCTGGCCTACCTGGAAAAGGGCGACCCGAAAAAGGCCATGGAGTGCGTGGAAAAGGCCAAGGCCACCAATTTCGAATGCCATCCTGGGCTTATAGAGGACATCAAAAAGCAGTTGCCCGCGGCCTAGCTGTGGCGTCTACAGAGGTTGTTCACCCTTTCCCTGATTCGGCTCAGAGGGGGTTTTTCCTGTAACGCCATGTGATTTCCAAAAGAGTCGTATTCATGGAGCCAGCGGGGCGACTCGCTGGCTCTTTGCATATCATTCTCGAGCGTTGTTGCGTAGGCCCATTCCCGTTGGGCTGTCCGGATGAAGCGCCCGGCCGCCCTTGTCTTTCAAAAAAAGCCCCTTACATTCTTTACCGGACTCGTGACGGCCGGGACGGCGCCCGCACCAGGGCGCGCCCTCCCGGCCGGATTGCGCGCGGTTTTCCATTGAACGGTTTCGCGGCCGCTGACCGCGTCCCGGCGAAAAGACGCGCCCGATAACCCCCGCCGTCCACGGCGGCGAACCTCAGGGAGAATGCGGCCATGCCTCGTCTGCGAAACATCAAGCCCCGCGTCATGGCGGCCCTGGCCGTTCCCGGCTTCGACCCGTCCCTGCCGGAGCTGTCCGGCGTGGCCGGAAAGACCCTGCTCGGCCCGCTCTTTTCCGCCCTGCTTTCCCCCGACGCCCTGATCAGGGGCCGAGCCGCGGCCGCCTTCGGCCCCTGCGCGGCCAAAATGGCGGACGTACGCATGGAGGACGCCCGCATCCTCATGCGCCGCCTCATGTGGCTCATGAACGAGGAATCCGGCAACGTGGGCTGGGGCATTCCCGAGGCCATGGGCGAGATCATGGCCGCGAGCGAAAAACTGGCCAGGGAATACCACCGCATCCTCATTTCCTACGTCCAGGACATGGACAAGGACTGCAATTTCATCGACCACCCGCCTCTTCGGCGCGGCGCCTGGCGCGGCATCGCCCGGCTGGCCCAGGCCCGGCCCGAATACGCCGTCCCTGCCGTCCCGGAGCTTATCGCCGGTCTTGCGGATTGCGACCCGGAGACGCGCGGCCTGTGCGCCCTGACCCTGTCCTTCCTGCCCGCGCACATCACGCCCGAGGCCAGGGACGCCCTCGCGGCGCTTGAGGCGGACGATTTCGCCTTTGACCTTTACCGTGACGGCCTCCTCGCGCCCGTCACGGTGAAAGCCCTGGCCAAGGCGGCTCTCGACGCGGCCGCCGGCGGCTGATCCCTCTCGCTTCCTCCAAACTCCGCGCTTTTTCGCGCGCCCTTGTCATCCTCGGGAAATCCGGGCTATGATGCAAAAAATGTGACGTCTTCTTCCCCATCGCTTTATCCAACGCCAAAGGAGGCGACGATGGCCGACTGTGAAATGATCGCCAAATGCATTTTCTTCAACGACAAGATGGCGAACAAACCCGGAACAGCCAACCTGCTCAAGTCGAAATACTGCAAAGGGGCCTTTGCCGAATGCGCCCGCTATCAGGTCTGCAAGGCCCTGGGCAGGGAGAAGGTGCCGGGCGATCTCTTCCCGAACCAGGCGGACAAGGCCCGGGAGCTTTTGGGCTGAACCGGATCGCCATTTCTTCCGCGGACGCCCGCCGGTTTGCGGCGCGGCGCCGGATCGCCCGCGTGAACCGCATTGATCCGGCGCCTTGCCGCATACCGGCTCCGATGACGCGCCCCGGGACGTCAAACGCCGAGCCCAGCGATGTATCGGCCTTTGCTGCGGCGCCGGTCCGTGACAGCGCGCACGCCTGCCTGACGAACGAAGATCATCGCAACGGGAAAATAACTTGCACATCGCTCTAAGGATATCGGCCCGCCTACCCGATAAAGGATCATATGCGGCGCAGCGTATTCCAACGCCGGCGGCTCAATGGCGCGATGGACGTCAATACGGACGACGCAAGACTTGATTCTGAGAAAGGTGGAAACAGCCCGCTCCAGCCGCATTCGCCGCAGGTCCCGCTCCGCGTGGCCGTACTTACGTCTTAGAGCGGCGACAGGTTTCCCCTTTTGCGCTCTCAACAACAGGATTCTTTGGGAATTGCGCTATCTTACGCCGGAAATAGCTGTCACTCCACCCTGGCCAGGCCAAAGATGGGGACGATATGACAAGCCTATGCGATACCAAGAAAAATCGTTTCATAGAAGGCGCCGCATAACGCCCGGCAAAGAACAATCATTCAAGCGAAATAACATTGCCACAAAATAGAGCGTCATATATAAGTGAACTCAAAACCGGGGAGAGACGCATCATGAACAATCCGCAGCGGGATGTTGCAACCAGTGATTTTCCTTTTCGCAGGCGTTCCAAGACCGGTTCCCGGTTAACGGGCCTTCTGGCGTTTCTCTGCGTCCTCGCCTTCGCGCACGGGGCATGGGCCGACCTGACCCTGCTGTTCGACACGAGCAAATACAGCGGCGGCGTCTGGCTTCAAGTACAGGATCCGTTCGTTGGCACGGTGAATGGACTGCAAGCAACCTATAGCAATGGCCAAAAGGCCATAACCTTCGGCACGCACACGCAAGGAACCGCGACCGTCGACAACTTCATGTCGAATCCGGTCAAACTCTCGGACATCGGGACCGGCGGCCTGGACATAGCCTTTTCAAACAGCTGCGTGTTTTATTTATTTTACGACGACCCAAGCCTCGGGGCGAACTACCTCACGACGGCCCCCTCCGTGTTCGACACCCTCCAGCGATACCAGCAGTTCGAACTGACGATGCGGGGCGTCCCCGGCGACCAGGGGAACCTGACGAACATCGACTGCTTCACGGCGCCCCTCAGCCTCAGCAGTTATCAATACAACCCGTGGACGACGCCTTCGCAAACCCCGCTGAAGACCACAGGGTACGGCGGCTACACCACCGTGCAGATAGAAAAACTCATCATAGACGCGGGCGGCGCTCTTTCCGCACTGAAGGAAGGCGGAAAGGTCATCCGCTATATCGGTCCTTCCAAATACGATCCCAGCAACAGCGCATTGCCCGCCAATCCCTGGAATTCCTTCATAAACTATGCGCAATCCTTGTCCACCGCCGGAACGCAGACCACCCTGCAACGGTCCAACGCCTTTGGCTACAGCGCCTGGACCTCCACCCAGACGTACACATTCGGCATCGATATGGTGGCCACGGCCGCCGCCGATGGGACCATCACCGCCACGGGCAAGGTCACGGCGTCCGTCGCCAACCCGGCCTCAGTGACGGCAGGCAATCCCGCCCTGCCTGCTAACGGCGCCTGGACGGACGTCTCCATTACCCTGTCCCCGACGACCGGCGCATACCTAGCGGACAGCTATAACCAGATTATTTACGGCCAGAGCGCAAACCCGACAATCGATCCGACCACCCAAAAATGGGTCATCAATAATGCGGCGATATCCCTTGGCCCGGACTGGGATGCTTTTCAGACGTTCTGCATCAACACCCGGTCTGACCCAAGCCAGCCCCATGATACGACCACCAACCCGTCGCTCTGGGATCTCTCCGCGTACAACACCACGCTGAACATGGCGATCGGCGAACTCACCACGGGATTGCTCGGCGGATACTATGGCAGCGTCGTCGAGGGGACCTCGGGCGGCGTGACGGAACCGATCGGGCAAATGACCAGCCAAGATTGGTGGAACATGTCTCCCCAGCTGGGCTTTTCCCAGATCCAGACCAACTCCAATTTTTACAACCGGTATGCGAACGTGATTTGGACCGCTTCGAACAATACCGTGTACGGCGTTCCCTACAGCGACCGCTTCGGCTCCGGGCCGCTGGTCGACAGCGTGCCCGCCCAGGGCGGGACGCCCATCGGCTATTGGGTGATCGGCGTCGGCGCCCCTGTCGGCATGAGAGCCCCTACCGGGCCTCTCGATCTCCTGTTGCTGGACGAATAGCGATCAGAGCGCGGCATCGGTTCCGCGCCGATGAGGGCATGCGGGCCTTACGTTGACTCACGGTTGATCGAAGGCGCGCAACCGGACGCGAACCTCAACCAAGCGCGGCCCGCCTCTTTCGGGAGGCGGGCCGCTTGTTTTTGCCCGGGTTTCCCCTCGCTTTGGACGGAACGCCGCCGCCCCTTCCCCGGGCGTATGACGGCTTACCGGGGGGTGGGCATGGATGATGAACCCGCCATGGCAAAGCGGGAAAAGGAAAGCCCCGCTGGGAATTGAAAGACATCCATTCCCAGTGATGGCCAGCGGAAGTCCATCCCTTGAGCTGACTTCCCGGGAACGGCGCCGAGGCGGCCTTACGGTTTCAACAGCGTCCTTGCCCCACGCGGCGTAAAAGAGTATCCAAGATTATGCGCGAACCTCAATCCGAGGCCTGGAAAGGCCCTCCAGCTGGGCCGCATCGGATTGTTGGAGGGTGAGAGCAACCTGGAAAAAACGCATTCAGATCGAAGCTATGTACAGCGGGACGGCGCGCGGACGGTTTGCCGCGAGTCCGCCTATCGCGCATCGGTTGCCTATGCGGAGTAAAAAAGGGAGATAATCACAGCAATCTTGGAGGTGGGAGTATGCGCCGACCTTCCATGCCTATCCTTTCTTTCGCGTTTATCATTCTTGTGCTCCTCGCCATATCGGAAAACGCTTTCGCGCAATTGGGATTCATCACCCCGACCCCGACGGGAAACACTATCCACGACATGTGGTCGCCGGACGGTCAAACCGTTTTCCTCGTAGGCGACGGCGGGATGATCATGAAATACGAAAACGGCGCGTTCAGCTTCATGACCTCGCCTACGCTATGCCCATTGCTCGGCGTGAGCGGAACGTCGGCTTCCGACGTCTGGGCCGTGGGCGGATGCCGGTACAGCGATCTGTACGACAATACCGACCCACGATCCTCCGTGATCCTGCATTACGACGGGCAAGCGTGGTCAAGCGTCGCGCCGCCGGACTACCTGGGGACCTACTACGCGTTTTCCGGCGTATACGCCGTTGATGGCGACACCGCCTATGCCGCATTTCCCTACGGTAACTATCTGGTCCGGCGCAACGCCGGGATCTGGTCGTTTTACGACACCGGCCTGCATGATCTCGGCATGGCGAGTTTCCAGACCGTGAACGGTTTCGGCCCATCGGACGTGTTCGCGGCCGGGACCTGCGGCGACGTGATCCGCTACGACGGCGCCCAATGGACGCTCAAGGAGTGGGAGCAAGGGTGCGACGGCTCCTTTTCCACCAACCTGCTGTACGCCATATGGGGGCCGGACGCGGACAACGTCTTTGTAGGCGGCAACAGCGGGCAAATCTACCACTGGTCCAAACAGGCGCAGCAGTGGGACGTGATCCGTGAACCCGCTTTCATTGGCGGCCCCGGAACGGTCAATGCGATTTCCGGGACCTCGGCCGCAGATGCGTACTTCGCCGGGAGAAGCCTGTGGCGCTGGGACGGCAGTCAGCTCACGGAAGTCCTTACCTCTTACGGCGATTACGAACAGAACGCCATGCTGCGCATGAACGACGGGAACTATCTTCTGGGCCACGAATGGGGTCTGGTCAGCCGGTTCGATGGAACGGCGCGAACGGACCTCACCTCGCCGGCCGGCAGAACCGAGAACTGGTTTTTCGCCAGCCGGACGCCCAAGCGGGCCTGGCTGTCCCAAAGGCTCCTCAATCAGGGGGATGGCGTCTATTCGTATGACGGCGCGTCCTATGTCCTGCATGCGTTGCCGTCCGCAACCGGTCAGGCGGACGTGATGGCCTTGCGGGCTTTTGCGGACAACGACGTCATGCTGAGTCTGCGAACGGTATTGGGCCTTGAGAGCGTCGTGCTCCATTTCAACGGATCAGCCTGGTCCGAACAAGCCATTCCGCAAATATACAACGAACAGATCATCGATTTTGATCGACTGCCGGACGGCTCATTGGCCATTGTCACGGGGGCGGTCTGGCATGACGATTTTTACGGATACAGGGGCCGGGCCTGCGTGGTGAACGGGTCAACCCTGTCGTGCGCCGATAATAACGCGTACGATTTCCGCCGGATCGCCTCAGACGGCTCGGGAACGCTCTACGCGGCCGGCGTCGCGGGCAAGGTCGCCTCGTACGCAAATGGACAATGGACCACTGAGACCACGCCGTTGAGCAAGGATTTGACCGATATCGCCGCGCACGGCGACACGGCCTACGCCGTGGCCAGGGACAGACTGGCGATCTGGAAAACAGGCGGCGGCGCCTGGACAACGGTCACGGGCGTCGCGGAGAAGGCCGAAAACGCCTTCGTCGCCGTCACCCACGCTGGGAACAATGTTTTCTACGCCGTCATCAACAGCGGCAATGATTCAAGTACAAGCTACATCGGCGCCAACAAGGGCGCGGCGTACAAATTGGAAAACGGCGCAGCGTCCATGGAGGTCACGGGCCTGACGGCGGAGTTGTACAACGCGTCCAGTTCGGGACAGGGCGACGTGTTGTTTGGCGGCTCGCACGGCGTTTTGTTCGGGACGGCCATTGAAAACCCGCGGACGCGCTGTCCGGCGACGATGCTCCTGCTTTTGAATACGGAGGAGTAGAAAGCCGGCCAGGCTCGAAGTCGCCGCAAGTATCGCAGGGCATCCCGGATGAAGGGATAGCCTTGGGATTGCCGAAGGATTTCACAGGAAAATGAAACTGATCCAGCGGCGCGCTTACGGCTTCAGGAACTTTGAAAACCACCGCTTACGCGTCAAGGCATTGTGCGGGCGCAGCGTGAAGCTCCCCGACTTCTGGCGGAACCTCCCCGCTGAAATCGAAACCGCTACCCGCGAAGGGCTTGACCCCATCCGCGCCTTCGCCGAAATCCTGGCCAGGACCGACGCCGGGCGCGCCCTGACCTCTCTCGTGGCTTCCGCCGAGGCCCGGCTTACTCGGGTTCGGAATCGGACCTACGAGGGCGTGTGGGGCGAATTTGACCGCAAGGTGAAGCGACGGCGGGCGGCCTGACGCGGACCTCGACAAGGCGCGGCCTGTCTCTTCATGGAGGCGGGCCGTTGGGTCTGATAGGCGTCTCCATCGAGGGTTTTCCTCAATATTGACACTTACGGTTTTTCAGCCCTATATATCAACTGAGGCAATAGGTATGGAAAAAAAGTCTCTTCCTATTAATCTGGATTTGCTCAAGTGGGCACGAAAAAAGGCTGGGTTGTCCTTCCAGACCGTGGCTGAGTTAGGGAAGATTAAACCGTTACGGGCACGCAAAGACAAGCCCGGGCTGTCTGCCGCCGAAAGAGTGCAAGCATGGGAGGAAGGTTCCCAACCTCTTACTTGGCGATGTGTCGAAACACTTGCAAAGGTCTACCGGCGCCCTGCCATTACCTTTTTCCTTGCCGCCCCCCCCATAGAGGAAGTTAAAGTTGCTGACTTCCGTACAGTCGCCGACAAACACGTCGTAGTAAACTCCCCGGAATTTGCTGCATTTATGCGCCGAATTGACGTGCTTCATGAGGAGATTGTCGAATTAGTTGGGGACACCAAGCCTGACACCTTGTCCTTCCTTGGCTCTGCCACCATTGAAACGCCGGCGCAACTAGTTATCGATTCGATTCGTAAAACGCTTAATTTACCCTACGACGAACAAAAGAGAACGACTGACGGGGATGATTTGTTTAGGGTTCTCCGTCGGAAAATTCAGGACGCTAATATCTTTGTACTAATTGAAGGAGATCTTGGCAGCTACAGTTCTCAGATTTCCCCGGAAGAATTCCGTGGCATAGCAATATGCCATCCTAAGGCCCCTTTGATCGTAATCAACCCATACGATGCCAAGTCCGCTCGATTATTTACTCTAATACATGAACTCACCCACCTTTGGCTAGGAGATAGTGCTGTCTCCAACACTAGCCTTTTCCCTTGGGCTAATTGCATAATAAATTCGAAAGAAACTTTTTGCAACAACGTGGCAGCAGAATTTTTAGTGCCATCTTCTGTTTTGCTAGAGTATTTTTCGCAAAAAAAACACCAAGATGTAGAAACAGCCATTGTTGACTTCGCAAAGCATTTCAAAGTGAGTCGTGCTGTTATTGCGCGAAGGCTGCATGATTTGAATAAAATTGATAATGAAATATACTGGAGATACCTAGACGCGTTAAGAATTCAGTGGGAAATGTCCAAGATTAAACAAAGAAACTCTGGAGGCGGCCCAAGGAGAAGCGTTCTTGACAAGTTTAGGTTGGGAGAGAAGCTTATTCATACCGTACTTAACGGGGCTGAAGAAGGATTGATTTCTTTTCAAGATGCTTCTCGAATTCTAAAAGTGAAAGTTGCACGATTCGATGCCATTTCACAATGATCTATTATTTTGACACAAATATCCTTGTCACGGCCCAGCGCCTTGATTTTCCAGTCGAAACCGCGTTAGACTTTTGGGAATGGCTGGCGAAATTGGGCAAATCTGGTATGGTCAAAATTCCAGAAGCAGTCATTGGGGAGATAGGAAGAGGAAATGATCCTCTATCTACATGGATGTCCGCGAACCACACGCTTTTCCATGCGCCGATGACCGAAGCACTATCTTCATTACCTGCTGTGCTCAATACCTATGAAAACCCTATGCAGGCCGGAACGCTTGAGAAGATACAGGTCGATGCCTGCGTTATTGCTCACGCTCACGCTTTCCCTGGTGAAGCCACAGTAGTTACATACGAGCAACCCAGTAAGGCGACGGTAGGAAAAAACAAAAAAATCCCTTCAATTTGTAAGGTTCTTGGAACGCCTTGCATCCGATTTCCACAATTTATGTGGCTCATGTCCGACTTGGGCAAAAAATAAACACCCGCAGCAATCACTCATAAAAGTCTGCTGGGGCAGTTGTCCAGCACGGTTTCCGTTTGAGCATAAGATGCCTCAATATTCCCCGGACCAGCAACACGAAGTCCGTTCCATTCCCGCCCTCTTTGATCCGCTCGCCTACATCCGATCCCATGGCGGCCTCGTGCGCCTAGCCGAGGGCCAGGTGGTTGTGACGTTCGACTACGCCACCAGGGAGCGCAGGGAGGACTGCCACAGGATGGCCCGGCACTATGACGCCTTGCTCAAACTCCAGCTGGACGTGCCGCCAGGAGAGAAGCCGAGGACGATCCAACAGCTTGTCGCAGCGGGCCGGGTTGTGGTGAAGGGCGGGCGGTATCGGTTGACGGGCGGTGGGTGAAATGGGGCTTCGACGGCCCGACGGTTTGAGGATGGACAAAGGATGGACAGCCTTCAGGGAATCGCCGCCATATGCTCATGCTGGCCGCAAAGGATGGACAGGGGATGGACAGAATCGCGGCAAAGAAAAAAGGGTTTACGACTTTTGGTCGTAAACCCTTGATTTCTATGGTGCCGAGGGACAGAATCGAACTGCCGACACGGGGATTTTCAGTCCCCTGCTCTACCGACTGAGCTACCTCGGCGCGAGAAATGGGTGTCTATCGAAATCCTGGACCATTGGCAACTCTTTTTTTACACTCACCCCATGAACAACGCTGACAAAATCTTCTATCTCGCCGGACTCGCCTTCTACCTCTTCGTCGTCGGGTACCTCTAACCCGCGACGATCCCAAGGTTTTCCGGCTATCCCCCAAGCCGCCCCAGGACGCGCCCAGGGCCTTGGACGTTTTTTTGCGCCCTGGATTCGGCCCGCCGGGCCGCCCCTGGACCCCGCGTCGCGGCCCTGAAGAAGAGGTCCTTTTTTTTAAGGAAATATAGCATGTTAGCCTAGCATTCTCAACATTCGCATCCGCCCATGTTGAGGACGGCTCATGAGCGAGCGCCCCAAGGACGCCCCGCCCAGACACGGATCCTCCCCGTTGCCTCATACCGGGCCTTCTCCTCGTGACGGCCCTCCTTGCGGCGCCCCCGCCGCCCGCCTTATCGCCATCATGCCAGGCCCAGCTTTCATCCCCCCTCTGGCCCGCATTTTCGGCCCGTATGTCTGTCCGCTTCCGGCCCGCATTTTCGGCCCGCGCGGCGCCCCGGCGCGCCCCCATCCCGCGCCTCCCGTTCGGCGCCTTCGCCCCCCAAGCGTGACGCCAGGCCGTTTCCCGAGTTTCCTCCTTGCTTAGTAGGAAACGCCTGCTACGCCTGGAACTTTTTTTCACAATGACTTGACGCGGCCCGCGCAGCTCGATATAGGACAAATCACGTCTTAATTGTCTCATTTAAAAAACGGGAATCGAATGAAACTGACACGGGCCGGAGAATACGCCGTACGATGCGTGCTCTACCTTGCGGCGCAGGAGAGAGGAGAAATCGTGAGCCGCCGCGAAATCGCCGACGCCATGGACATTCCCTTCCAGTTCCTGGGAAAGGTCGCGCAGCAGCTGGCCAAGGCCGGCGTGCTCGAAATCCGTCAGGGCGCCCAGGGCGGCGTACGCCTTTTGGCCGCGCCGAAACACATTTCCCTGCTCATGGTGGTGGAAGCCATCGAAGGCGAGATTTTTTTGAACGACTGCCTGTTGAATCCGGAATCCTGCTCGCGGGTGGGCTCCTGCGGGGTGCACAGGGTCTGGAGCGAGGCCAGGAAGCGGCTTCGCGATTCGCTGAACGCCGTCACCTTCGATCAGCTGGCGGCCGAGGAGCTGTGCGTGCCCTGTCCGAGCATGGGCAGTAAGCATATGTTTAAGGATCTTAGAGGGTAGGATCAAACTTCGTTCAGGAGGAGAGCGTTTATGGACACCTTGATGTTATCGCGGCTGCAGTTCGCCTTTGCGACCTTCATCCATTTCATTTTCGTACCGCTAACCCTGGGGCTGTCGTGGATCGTCGCCGTCATGGAGACGAAGTACGTCCGCACCGGGGACGAGACGTACAAAAAAATGGCCAAGTTCTGGGGAAAGCTCTTTCTGATCAACTTCGCCCTGGGCGTGGTCACGGGCATCACCCTGGAATTCCAGTTCGGCACCAACTGGTCGCGCTATTCCACCTATGTGGGCGACATCTTCGGCTCCCTTCTGGCCATCGAAGCCACGGCCGCCTTCTTCCTGGAGTCCACCTTCATCGGCGTGTGGGTGTTCGGCTGGGAAAAGCTCTCCAAGAAAATGCACTGCACGGCCATCTGGCTCGTGGCCATCGCCTCCAACCTGTCCGCCGTCTGGA
>CALGYO010000133.1 GCA_937934715.1 uncultured Desulfovibrionaceae bacterium
TGCGCTTGGCGAAGTTCTCGTAGCGGCCCGGGGTGCGCAGGTCGATGTAGTAGATGGTCACGCGGGCGTCGGGATACTGTTCACGGACATAGGCGGCCTGCTTCAGGGAGGCCATGCAGCAGATGTAGGAACAGTAGTTGAGATGGTTCTCGTCGCGCGAACCGGCGCACTGGACGAAAGCGATGGACTTGGGGGCCCGTCCGTCGGAGGGGCGCGTGATCTTGCCCTTGGTGGGACCGTTGGGCGAGGCCAGGCGTTCGAGCTGCATGTTGGACACGCAGTTCTTGATGCTTCCGGCGCCCAGATTGGTCAGGTTGGTCACGTCGTAGGGCTTCCACCCGGTGGCGTAGACGATGGCGCCGACTTCAAGGGTGATTTCCTTGGGCGCGTCGGAGAGGTCGATCACGTCTTCCGCGCCCAGGGTTTCGAGGTCCCCTTTGGCGCAGTTGTCCTTGTCCAGGACGTAACGGTTGGGGAAGGCGAAGGGCACGTCCATGTAGAGGGCCTTGCGCGTTCCCATGCCGAGCTCGAAATCGCTGTCCACGTCGCGGGAGAGGCTGGCGGCCTTTTCGGCGAGGTTGACGCTGCCGGGGCCGACATAGCGGGGCTTGATCTTGACGGTGACCTTGTAATCGCCGGGCCCGCCCGTGATCTTGGTCACCTCGGCCAGGGTGAAGAATTTGACTTTGGGATTGTTTTTAATGCGCTGGAACTGGATTTCCAGACCGCAGGACGGAGGACACAGCTTGGGGAAATATTTGTTCAGCTGCGCCACCCGGCCGCCCAAGAACGGATTTTTTTCGACGATGAACACTTCGTGGCCGACTTCCGCGGCTTCCAACGCGGCGGTAATTCCGCTGAAGCCGCCGCCGACGACAAGTATACCGCTGCTCGACATCTCAACCTCCCTGCGTGGGTTAAGGCTCGCATATAAACGGCCTGATCCGCGACGGCCGCCCGGCCGCTCATGCGGCAGGTCGGCCGCCCCGGATGAGACCGTTTTAGAAACGGCCGCGGGCTTGCGCCCGCGGCCGTGAGGATCAATCCTTAGGCGGGAATGATCTGGTAGTAGGGCTTCTTGAAGATCGTGGTCTCGCCGGTGGCGGGATCATACTTCGAGTTGCAGAAGCACTTCCACTTGCTGTCGTCCAGGCCCAGGAAGTCGCCGCGATAGTAGAAGCCCGGGTAGCGGGTTTCCTCGCGGAAGGCGATGTGCTGCATGTGCAGACGAACGGTCCACAGGCGGTGGTACTGTTCCCAGCAGCGCATCAGTTCGTGCAGGTCGCGGGCGGCCAGCTTCTCGGAATCCTCTTCCATCATCTTGAGGAGGTTGAAGCCGGTGTCCAGCAGGGTCTTGGAGGTGGTGTACAGGGTGGCGCAGCCTCCGCCGTACTCATCCGTGCACTTGACCAGACGCATCATGAAGTTCTTCGGGGAGATGAACTCCATGTTGATGACCGGGTCGGTGGACAGGCCCTTCTTCTCTTCGAAGGTGTACCAGGGCTTGTAGATCTCTTTGGCCAGGTCGGCGGCGGACTGAGCCAGCGCCGGCTTGAAATCCTTGTGATCCATAACCCAGCGCACCATCTGCTTGCCGGCGATGCGGCCCTCGGCGTGGGAGCCGGAGGAGAACTTGTGGCCGGAAGCGCCAACGCCGTCAGCGCAGGTCCACAGGCCGTTGACCGTGGTCATGCGGTTGTAGACTTTGCCGTTGTCGGCTTTCACTTTGTACTCTTCGGGAACCCAGGGCTCGTCCGGGCCGGAGACCCAGATGCCGCAGCAGCCGGAGTGGGAACCGAGCAGGTACGGCTCGGTCGGCATGATCTCGGAGCCGCTCTTCTCGGGCTCGATGTTCATGGCGGCCCACAGGTTGGCCTGGCCGACGCACATGTCGAGGAAGTCTTCCCAAGCTTCGGCTTCCAGGTGCTTCTGCTGCTCGGGGGTCAGCTTCGCGAAGGTGGTCTGCAGGGCGGTGGCGGTGTCCATGTAGATGGGGCCGCGGCCTTCGCGCATTTCGCGGAGCATCATGTGGTTACGCAGGCAGGTCGGGATGATGTGACCCTTGGCGTAGCCGCGATCCTCGTAGGGCTTCAGCATGGCGCGGTTGGTGGCGCAGTAGTCCTCGCCCTTGTAGTTGGTCGCCTTGGCCTTGAAGAGCAGGAACCAAGCGCCCACCGGGCCGTAACCGTCCTTGAAGCGGGCGGGGACGAACCGGTTTTCCATCATGGTCATCTCGGCGCCGACCTGAGCGCACATGGTGTAGGTGGAACCAGCGTTCCACACCGGGTACCAGGCGCGGCCCATGCCCTCACCAGTGGAACGGGGACGGTACACGTTGACCGCGCCGCCGCAAGCCACCAGCATGGCGTTGGTTTTGATGACGTACACTTTGTTTTCACGGGTGGAGAAGCCGACGGCGCCCGCGATGCGGTTGGGCTGGTTGGCGTCCAGAAGCAGCTTCACGATGAACAGGCGCTCGATGTAGCGATCCTGGCCCAGGGCGTTCTTCGCCGCTTCGGCCACGATGCACTTGTAGGACTCGCCGTTGATCATGATCTGCCAGCGGCCGGAGCGGACCGGAGCGTCGCCGGCGCGCAGGGACTTGCCGGCGGCCTTGGCGGAAGCGCCGTCCAGGTTGTGGCCTTCGGCGTCCTTGACCCAGCAGGGCAGGCCCCACTCTTCGAACAGATGGACGGAGTCGTCAACGTGGCGGCCCAGGTCGAAGATCAGGTCTTCGCGGACCAGACCCATCAAGTCGGTGCGCACCATCTTGACGTAGTCGTCAGGATCGTTCTCGCCCATGTAGGTATTGATGGCGGACAGACCCTGCGCAACGGCGCCGGAGCGCTCCATGGCGGCCTTGTCGACCAGCAGCACGTTGATGCCGCCGATCTTGTCAGCCCAACGGCAGACCTCGAAGGCGGCGCCGCAGTTGCCCATGCCGCCGCCAACCATCAGGATGTCGACGTCTTTTTCGATGATTTCCGGCTCGGCGAGCGCGACGCCTTTCGCCACTTCTTTAATGGGAATCTGAGGCATATCGATTCTCCTTATAAATTTGTATTTTGCGTTGACGGCTAACTACTTGCGGGCGCCCTTCACCCAGATCTCGGTCTTGTCGGCCTCGGTCACGTCGAACTTCTTGCCCAACGCTTCCTTCGGGGTCTTCAGAGCGGTCTCGGTGAACAGCAGCTCGTCGTCCAGATTGGCGCCTTCGGGCTTGCCATCGTACGGCTTGATGGAACCTTCAGGGGTGGTGCGGATGGGGAACTTGTAGCGCTTCACGTTGCCATTGCGGAACTTGATGGTCCACATGATGGAGTCGGCGGAACGCATCGGGATGCTGGTGCCGCCCATGGGCGCGAAGTCGGCGTACGGACGGGCGGTGATGGCGCCCTGAGGACAAATCTTGACGCAGGAGTAGCACTCCCAGCAAGCATCCGGCTCCTGATTGTAAGCCCGCATCTCCTGAGGATCGAGGATCATCAAGTCATTGGGGCAAATGTACATGCACGCGGTTTTCTCACCGCCTTTGCATCCGTCACACTTGCTCGGATCAACAAAGGTAGGCATAGTTAAGTCCTCCAATTTAAGTTTGTTAAAAAAACCTAAGCCCAATCCGATATAGAAATACGCTGCTCACGCAAGGGACGATAAAACGCCGGGAATACCTTTCCCGGCCGCCCAGGCGTCGTGCGAGCCAGCGCTTCTTTCAACGTTCTCGCTTGGCTTGGCGCTATCCGAATTCCGGCAAGGGTTTCTGGCGTTGCGGGCTGCCTACGCCTTTGTGGCAACCCCTTCAAATAAAACACTTTTTACCCTTCGCCCCAAACGCTTGTGACAGAAATAACAAGCGCTCCGGCTTCCGTCAAGCGAAAAGTATTTTTTTCAACGCTCGTCAGGCTTTTATGCTCCAAACCCTGCCGCGCGCACCCACGACGCGCTGGCCGCGCCGCCCTCGGTTTTCCATGGAGGCGCCAAACCCATAAATTTTTCACACGGCCGTGGCAAGTTCTTTTTGTTTTTTCTCGCTTACACATCATTATATAGAGCTCCGCGCGCCCCTTTCCCCCTCCATTTTCCCTTGACACGCAACCTCAAGCCCGCTAGAAACCATCCCATGAACCTCATCAACCTGACCACCGGCTTTTATTTTTGGTATTTTTGGTTTAGCCACGCCCGTGGTCAGGGGAGGGGTGCGGTGTAACCGAAAGGACCGCATAAAAACACTCACCAAGGGCCGCGGGCGACAAGCCGGCGGCCCTTTTCTTTTTTCCCGACGCCGGTGACGCCCAAACGCCGCAACCAAGCAAGGAGACGGTCATGCTGCTCGGAAAACAGGTCAGACTGGAACGGATCTTCAACAGGAACAACCACAGAACCATCATCGTCCCCATGGATCACGGCGTCACCGTGGGACCCATCTTCGGTCTGGTCGACCTGCGCGACGCCGTCAACCAGGTGGCCGAGGGAGGAGCCAACGCCGTGCTCATGCACAAAGGCCTGCCCCGCTGCTCCCACAGGGGACGAGGACGCGACGTCGGCCTCATCATCCACCTCTCCGCCAGCACCTCGCTTTCCCCCTACCCCAACGCCAAAACCCTCGTCGCCACCGTCGAAGACGCCATCAAGCTCGGCGCCGACGCCGTCTCCATCCACGTCAACCTCGGCGACGAAACCGAACGCGACATGCTCTCCCACTTCGGCGAAGTGACCTCCAAGGCCACCGAATGGGGCATGCCCGTCCTGGCCATGGTCTACGCCCGGGGACCCAAGGTCGAAAACGAATACGCCCCCGAAGTCGTCCAGCACTGCGCCCGCGTGGGCACCGAACTCGGCGCCGACGTGGTCAAGGTGGTCTACACCGGCGACATCGACTCCTTCACCAAGGTCACCGAGGCCTGCTGCATCCCCGTGGTCATCGCCGGCGGCCCCAAGCTCGACAACGACCGCGAACTCGTCCAGATGGTCCACGATTCCCTCATGGCCGGAGGCGCCGGGCTTTCCATCGGCCGCAACATCTTCCAGCACCGCCAGCCCGCGCGCATCGTCCAGGCCCTGCACGGCGTGGTCCATCTCAATTGGGACGTGGACCAGGCCATGGAACTCTTAAACGACTAATCGAGGCGAACACCCCAATGAGCAAGGAAATCTGGCTGAAAAGCATCCCCTTCGACAAGAACCTGGTCACCCTGGCCCTGGAGTCCGGCGTGGACGGGATCGTGGTCGAGGAAGCCGACGTCCCGGCCGTCACCTCCCTTAGCCGCGTGCGGACCATGACCCCGAACGAATTCGTAAGCGTGCTCCTCACCGAAAAAGCCGACGAGGAACGCGCCGTGGACCTCATCAAGAAAGGCGAGACCGTCTTCCTCGAACAAGGCTGGGAGATCATCCCCGTGGAAAACATCCTGGCCCAGACCACGGGGCTCGGCGTCACGGCCGCAAGCCTCGATCAGGCCAGGCTCGCGGCGGGCATCCTCGAACGCGGAGTGGACAAGATCATGGTTCTTCCTGAAGCGGCCCCGGACCTCAAACGCATCGTGGCGGAACTCAAACTGAGCCAGGGCAAGCTCGACCTCGCCCCGGCGACCATCACCGCCATCGAACCCGTGGGCCTCGGGCACCGGGTCTGCGTGGACACCATCAGCGTTCTCAAAACCGGCCAGGGCATGCTCGTGGGCAACTCCAGCGCCTTCACCTTCCTGGTCAACGCCGAAACCGAATCCAACCCCTACGTGGCCGCCCGCCCCTTCCGCATCAACGCCGGGGCCGTGCACGCCTACGCCGCCATGCCCGGCGACAAGACCACCTACCTCGAGGAAATCGGCTCCGGAACCGAAGTCCTCATCGTCAGCCACGACGGCTCGACCTCCGTGGCCACGGTGGGCCGGGCCAAGGTCGAAGTGCGCCCCATGCTCCTCATCACCGCGGAAATGAACGGCGTGGAAGGCAAGATCTTCCTCCAGAACGCCGAGACCATCCGCCTGGTGACCCCGGCGGGCAAGCCCGTAAGCGTCGTCAGCCTGAAGCCCGGCGACCAGGTCCTGTGCCGCTCCGACGCCGCCGGCCGCCATTTCGGCATGCGCATCAGCGAGGAAATCAAGGAGGGCTAGGGACCATGTGCGCGAAAAAATCACCCTCCCAGCCGCCCCACCTCGAAAGCTACCTGGCCGAGGTGCGCCAGGCCATCGACCACGTGGACGACGCCATCCTCGAACTGCTCAACAGGCGCGCCGAGGTGAGCCTGGAAGTGGGCCGTCGCAAGGCGGGCTCCAACGAGCCCATCTTCAAGCCCTTCCGCGAACAGGAAGTGCTCGCCCGTCTCGCCGCCTCGAACAAGGGCCCCCTGCCCAACGAACACCTGCGCGTCATCTACCGGGAAATCCTCTCCTCGTCCCGGCGGCTGCAACGGCCGGAAAAAGTGGTCTACCTGGGCCCCGAAGGCACCTTCTCCCACTTCGCCGCCATGGCCTACCTGGGGCACAGCGTGGAATTCGAACCCAAACCCGGCATCGAAGACGTCTTCGCCGCCGTGGCCTCCCGCCAGGCGGAACTCGGCATGGTCCCCCTGGAGAATTCCCTCCAGGGCGCCGTGGGCCAAAGTCTCGATCTCTTCATGCGCTACGACGTCTTCGTCCAGGCCGAGGTCTTCAGCAAAATAAGCCATTCGCTCTTGAGCAAATCCCCGGACATGGCCTCCGTCACGACCATCTACTCCCACCCGCAGCCCCTGGCCCAATGCGCCGGATGGCTGCGGGCCAACATGCCCGAGGCCAAGCTCGTGCCCGTGGAAAGCACCGCCGCGGCCGCCCTGCGCGCCGTCAAACAACAAAAAGCCGCCGCCATCGGCCACATCAAGCTGGCCGAAATGCACGGCCTCAACGTCCTGGCCAGCCGCATCGAAGACCTGCCGGACAACTGGACGCGCTTTTTCATCATCGGCCCCGGCGACACCAAGCAGGAAAACCGGGACAAGACCTCCATCCTCTTCACCCTGCCCGACAAGCCCGGCTCCCTGCACGGCGTGCTGGCCAAACTGGCGGGACAAAGCATCAACCTGACCAAACTGGAATCGCGGCCCCTTCGCGGCGAAAAATGGAAATACGTCTTCTTCGCGGACCTGGAATGCGACTTGAGCCGCGACGCCTACAAGTCCCTGTTGGCCGAACTGCGCGACTGCGCCCATAGCCTGCGCATCCTCGGCTGCTACCCCGCGGGCCCCCATATCGACGTGTCCGAAGGCGGCGAGGTGATCAAGGACTAGAAGACGCGGAGGAGACAGAGGCGAAGAGGCGCCTGCGGCGCGCCGGAGGAGGGGGGAGGGGAACCCCTCTTTCCCCAAAAGAGGGGTTCCCCTCCCC
>CALGYO010000134.1 GCA_937934715.1 uncultured Desulfovibrionaceae bacterium
CTTGGTCTCGGTGATGTAGACCGTGGCCACGAACACGTTGTCGCTGATCATGGAGAGCAGGCCGTTGGCCAGGTAGTAGGCGGCCAGCTGGGTCTTGCCTTCCAGTTCCAGCACGAAATGGGTGACCGGGGCGAAGAGGTGCTGGTCATGGATGACGGCCACCACCGCGAAGAAGACCACCAAAAGGGCGGTGAAGGGCAAGGCCTCGGTGAAGGCGTGGCCGATCTGGTGCTCCTCGGTCTTGCCGCACAGGGAGGTCAAAAGGACGATGATGGAAAGGCCGATGATGCCCACTTCGGCCAGGTGCAGGGCCAGGGCCACGATGAGGTAGATGGCGGCCAGGGCCTGGATGATCAGGTTGACCTGATCGCGCTTGGTCATCTTTTCGTCGCGCGCCTTGTCGTCCGCCACGAGGATGCCGCGCACCGCCTCGGGCAGGGCGAAGCCGTAGCCGAAGATGTGGAATTTCTCCACGGCCATGCAGGTCAGCAGGCCGATGGCGAGAACCGGCATGGACACCGGGGCCACCATCACGAAGAACTCGGGGAAGTGCCAGCCCATCTCGTGGCCGATGAGGAGGTTCTGGGGCTCGCCCACCAGGGTGCACACGCCGCCCAAGGCCGTGCCCACGGCCGCGTGCATCATGAGGTTGCGCAAAAATCCCCGGAACTTGGCCAGGTCGTCCAGATCGCCCTCATCCACCGAGTGGTCCTCGTTGATGGCCGACTGGCCCTTGGAGGCGTAGCGGTGGTAGACGCCGTAAAAGCCGTAGGCCACGGCCATGACCACGGCGGTCACGGTCAGGGCGTCGAGAAAGGCGGACAGGAAGGCGCCCGCGAAGCAGAACAGCAGCGACAGGATGATCTTGGAGCGCACCTTGATGAGAAGCTTGGTGAAGACATACTGGAGCATGTCTTTCATGAAATAGATGCCCGCCACCATGAAGATCAGAAGCAGGATGACCGGGAAATTGTTGAGGGCCTCGTGGTACACGGTCTTGGCCGAGGTCATGCCCAGGATGACCGCCTCCATGGCCAAAAGGCCGCCCGCGGGCAGGGGGTAGCATTTGAGCGCCATGGCCAGCGTGAAGATGAATTCCGCGATGAGCAGCCAGCCCGTGATGAACGGACCGGCTGTCAGAAGCAGCACGGGGTTGAGCAAAAGGAAACCGACGATGGTCAGCTTGTACCAATCCGGCGAGTTTCCCAGGATGTTCTTGAAAAAGGCCTGGGTCATGGTTCTTTGCATCTGATTCTCCTTACGAATTGCCTGATTCACGCCGCCTGGCTCCCTTTCAGGCCGCGATTCGGAAACACCTCGGTGTTCGTCCTATGCCGCTTGTCCGACCATGGCTCTTTGTTAACGCCTTTTTCGTCGACTAGAAGTCATTGGGAAGATCCGGCCCAATGGTGATGTTGGGGAACATGCCCAGAAGTCCGCCGTCCTGGTAGGGCTGCAGGATGTTGTAGGACACGTTTTGCGTTTTCTGGGCGTGTCCCCGGGTGTCCTCGGAGCCGTCGTAATAGGCGCCGTTGGCCTCGAGGATGTGCTCGATCCGGCTCTTGAAGGCTTCCACGAATTTGGAGCCCAGGCCCTGGAAGGTCATGTTGCCCAGGGTGATGGCCTTGATCTTGGCCATTTCAGCCAGGGCGATGGAGTTGAGCTCCAGGTCCTCCTGCTTTCTGATGTAGCCCCAGACCAGGCTTTTGGCCGGGATGACGATGGGCTCCTCGGCGTCCATGATGGTGTGGGGCATGACGATGGACCCCTCGCCGATGGTGATCCGGGCGCCGGGCTTGCCGCGCAGGAAGGAATTGAAGCCGGTGAAGACCTTGCGGCCCATGTCGCAGTGGATGACCTTGCCGCCGTGGGCGGTCACATCGAGTCCCTCGTAGGTGGAATCGATGATGTAGCAATGCTCCTGGGCGTTGGCCCCCTCGCCCAGGATGGAATTCTCGATATAGGCCCGCTGGGACACCAGGACGCGGTCGCCGATGGCGCAGTTCCCCTTGATCACGGCGTAGGGGCTGACATAGGCGTCATCCGGGCAAAAGACGCAGCAGTCGGGATTGACCGAGGAGTAGATGGGCACGAACTCCTCCTTGCGCTCCTCGAAGAAGTCCATGAATTCGCCCACCGGGCGCATGTCCTCGCCCATGCGCACGTATTTTTCCACCACGCCCTCGGGGAAGGAGTAGTCGAACTCGCACACCCCGTCCACGCGCACCCAGACCCGGCCCGGAGCGATGCGCTCATGGGCGATCTCGCCGGCCTGGACGTAGGAATAGGCGCCCACGTCGCAGTTTCGGGCCACGGACAGGTCCACCGTGGCGAACGGCCCCAGGAAGCAGCCTTCCATGGGCGCGCCGTGAATATTGGAATAATGCAGGGCAACGGTGTTCAGGATCTTGAAATATTCCAGGTTTTCAGGGTCATGGGAATAGTTGTGCACCAGGGTCTTCACCAGGAAGCTGTTCTTGATGGCGATGATCTCGTCGTCCACCAGCTTGACCCCGGCCCCTTCCACCTGGATGACCCGGCCCTTGTGCTTGAGTTCGTCGCCGCGGATGTCGCTTTTATAGAGTACGGACTGATCCACGTCGCAACGGCCGAGAAAATAGGTTCCCGCGAGGCTCGAACGCTTGAACCGGAAATAGCTCGGATGTCTCGTGGATAACGCGTAAAACGCGTAATAGAGGTTGTGGCTTTGTCTGGGGACGATGTTTCTCACGTAGGGCCACACGTCGACGTAGGGTTTGCGCAGATTGACGTTCACCCTGGCGGCGATGTGTTCGATGAGGCGTTCGAGCTGTTCCATCATTCCTCCGGCTTGCTCCTAAGCCAAGGGGAGGCCCCTTCGCGGGGCCTCCCCTTGTGGTCGCATGGTATGGGTATCAGCCCCCGACGGGCGCTGTAACGGGCATACCCATAATCGGCCAAAGGATCAACGCCGCGAATCCCACCACGAGCATCAGCAGCACGCTCGCCGGAACGCCGTACTTGAAGAATTCGCCCGCGGTGAACTGCCCGGAGTCGTAGGCGATGGCGTTGGGCGCCGCGCCCACCAGAAGCAGGAAGGGCATGCCCGCCGTGACCAGGGAGGCGAACAGGATGACCTCGGGCGCCACGCCGAGGTAGGGAGCGATAACCAGGGCCACGGGCAGGGAGATGGCGATGGCCGCCACGTTCATGATGAAGTTGGTCATGACCATGACGAAGAAGGCGATGCCCATGAC
>CALGYO010000135.1 GCA_937934715.1 uncultured Desulfovibrionaceae bacterium
ACGCCGTACTTGACGCAGGCCGGGCCGCCCGCGTCGGTGGCGGCGTTGCCGCCGATGGAGGAGATGTCGAGGCTGGCCGGGTCTGGGGGGTAGAAGAGCCCTTTTTCTTCGGCCGCGTCGCGAAGCGTCTTGGTCAGGACCCCGGGTTCGGCCACGGCGCAGAGGTTGGGCGCGTCGATGGCCAGGATGCGGTTCATTTTTTCCAGCGACAGGACCACGCCCCCGTGGGCGCACAGGGCGCCGCCGGCCAGGCCGGTGCCCGCTCCGCGCGGGGTGACGGGAAAGCGTTTTTCGTTGGCGAGTTTCAGGAGCGCGCTGATCTGTCCGGCGTTTTCGGCCAGGACCACGGCTTCGACGGGGCGCATGAGGCCGGATTCGTCGCGTTCAAAGGGCTTGACGTCTTCGGGCGCGACGAGGAGGCCTTCGCCGAAGATGTCGCGAAGGCGTTGAAGAACCGCCGCATCGAGGGGGGCGTAGGGCGTTTGGTTCATGAGGATCTATTGGAGTCGAAGCCCGGGATGCACAGCCGGTTTTCGAGCTGTTTGAGGATGAAGGAGGCGACGGTGACGAGGATGAGGTAGTAGACGCCCACCACCATGAAGACCTCGGTGTTCTTCCAGGTGGCCTTGGCGATGCCGCGTCCCACGCCGGTCAGTTCGTTCACGGTGATGATGGAGGCGAGCGACGAGTATTTGATGAGGTAGATGATTTCGTTGCCGCAGCCGGGCAACGCCCGGCGGAAGGCCTGGGGCAGCACGATGGAGACCACGGAGCGGACGGGGGTGAAGCCCAGGGCCTGGGCGGCGGTGAGCTGGCCTTTCTTGATGGAGAGCAGGCCGCCCCGGATGTATTCCGATTGGTAGGCGCCGCTGCACAGGGCGAAGGCCACGATGGAGGCCATCATGGGGGAAAGGACGATGTTGAATCCGCCGATGGAGATGTAGGGCAGGGCGAAGTACCAGAAGTAGAGCTGCACCACCAGGGGGGTGCCGCGAAAAAGGGACACGTAGAAATTCATGGCCTTGGCCAGGGGTTTCGCGCCGTAGACCCGGAGGGTTCCGGCGGTCACGCCGATGGCCACGCCCAAAAGCGCGGCGGGAACGATGATCTGGACGCTGACCCAAAGGCCCGTGTTGAGGGCCGGGACCACGCGGGCCATGATGAAGTCGAAAAACTCGTTCATTCCGCGTTTTCCCCGGTCAGTTCGTTGAGCTTGGCGCAAAAGGCCTGGGTGCGGCTGGCGCGTCCCTTGCCCAGGAGTTCCGAGGGCGCGCCGCGTTCCACGATGCGGCCCTGTTCCATGAAGACGAATTCATCGGCCAGGGACGCGGAGAAGCTGATCTGGTGGGTGGCCATGATCATGGTCATGCCCGCCTTGGCCAGTTCGCGGATGACGGCGAGCACTTCCCCGATGAGTTCCGGGTCCAGCGCGGAGGTCGGTTCGTCGAGAAGGAGCAGCTTGGGGTCCATGGCCAGGGCCCGGGCCACGGAGACGCGCTGCTTCTGGCCGCCGGAGAGCTGGGCGGGATAGAGCCCGGCCTTGTCCACCAGGCCCACGCGTTGCAGTTCGTCCATGGCCCGCTCGGTGGCTTCGCGTTTTTGCATGCGTTTGACTTTGATCAGCGCGATGCGCACGTTCTCCAAAGCGGTCAGATGATCGAACAGGTTGAAATCCTGAAAGATCATGCCGACATGCTGGCGCAGGCCCAAAAGCTCTTTCTTGCTCGCTCCGTTGATTTCGCGGCCTTCGAGAAAGATTTTGCCCTCGTCCGGGGGCAAGAGGAAATTGACGCATTGGAGAAAGGTGCTTTTTCCGGCGCCCGATGGGCCGATCAGAACCTTGAGCCGGCCCTTGGGGACGTTCAGGCTGACGTCGTCGAGGATGCGGTGTCCGCCGAGATGCTTGACGATGTTCTCGACGCGAAGAAGAGGCGTTTGCGCGGTCATTACAGGGATCCTTGTTGGGAATAGCCCGCGATGCGCACCTTGTCCTCAAGCTTCTTGAGGGCCTTGATGCCCACCCAGGTCAATGCGAAGAAAATGAGTCCGGCCAGGATGGAGAGCGGCAGCGGCTGGTGGGTGGTGGCGGCCACGGACCGGGTGCGGGACATGACTTCCAAAACGCCGATGACAAAGGCCAGGGCCGAGTCCTTGAGCAGGATGGAGTATTCGTTGGACCAGGCCGGGATGGCCAGGCGCAGGGCCTGGGGCAGAATGATGGAGACGATGGCCTGGGTGTCGGTCATGCCGAGCGCCCGGGCGGCCTTGAGCTGGCCCTGGGGCAGGCTCTGGATGGCGCCGCGAAAAATCTGGGACTGATAGGCGGCGCTGGTGAGCCCGAGCACGATGACGGCGGCGGAGAAGGCGCTGTCAAGGTTCAGCGGAGCCAGAAGCGAGAAGGAGCCGAGCCAGGCCAGGATGCCGAAATAGAACAGATAGAGCTGGACCAGGATGGGGATGCCGCGAAAAAGCCAGACATACAAGCCCACGAGCCTGCGGAAAAAGCCGTTGGCGTAGACGTGGGTCACGGCCAGGGGGACGCCCATGACGAATCCGAGGCCCATGGCGCAGATGATGAGCGCCAGGGTCCACCAGACGCCTCCCAGGATATAAGGCAGGGCTTCCCAGGAAGCCGTCAAGGCGAGGGTGATGCCGTCCATAAATGAGAGCCTGACGCGTTTGAGGGTGGGATCAAGGGATCTGAAGACCGGGGACGCCTAGGGCGGCGTCCCCGGAAAACATCGGGCAGCGCGCGGGCGCTAGATGCCGTACTTCTTCTTGAGCTCCTGCCAGTAGGGATCCTTCATGAGCAGTTCCAGACCCTTGTTCAGCTTGTCCAGAAGCTCCTTGTCTTCCTTGCGCACGGCGTAGCCGTAGTTCTCGGGAGCGGCGTCGAAGGTGCCGGCGACCTTGAAGGTCTTGTTGGTCTTCATGATGTCGTTGGCGATGGAGCTGTCCATGCCGGAGCCTTCGATGCGGCCGATCTTCATGTCTTCCATGGCCAGATCGGTGGAGTCGTAGGCGACCAGCTCGAACTTGTAGTCCGGATTCTTGGCGTATTCCTCGAGCAGCTTGTAGGTGACCGTGCCGCGCTGGGCGCCGATCTTCTTGCCGGAGGTGAGCATGGTCTTGAGGTCGGCGGCGTTGTCGTCCTTGACCACCATGACCTGGGTGACCTGGTAGTAGGGAATGGTGAAGTTGACGATCTTGGCGCGTTCGGCGGTGGCGCTCATGCCCGAGGCGATGAGGTCGATCTTCTTGTTGACCAGGGCGGGGATGATGCCGTCCCAATCCATGGGCTGATGTTTGACCTTGAAGCCCATCTTGTCGGCGATCCAGTTCACGGATTCCACGTCGAAGCCCATGGGTTTGCCTTCCTTGTCCACGTACCCGAACGGCGGGAAGCCGAAATCGATGCCGTTGACGTAGGTCTTTTCCTCGGCGAAAGCGCCGCCGACGGTCAGGGCCAGGGCCGCCGCACACAGGATCATGGCTGCGAAAATTTTCTTCATCATGGTCTGCTCACTCCCGGAAATGACAGTGTTGAAGGGGGGCGCCTCCGCCTCATAGAGACGCCGGACGGGCCGTACGACGATAGCGTCGCGCTCAACCCGAAAGCAGTAGCAGACTCCGCGCCCGCGATCAAGAAGCCATGCGCCCGGCCGATCGATCGATCGTCCGGCGGGCCGCTTCCAAGGCCGCCTGAGTTGGGCTATGCTTGGGTCATGGAGAGAACGCGGGCATGATCATCTACAATCCCAAAAGCGCCATCGACATGATGGAGTTCGGCATCGGCGTGGCCCATTCCGGCTCCCGGGCCTCGAAAATCCTTGCCGCGGTCCGGGCGTCACATGGTCTGGGCGAGCGGCAAGCCCAGTGGCTCTACGACGAACCCATCCCTCCCCTGACCCGGGAAGACCTTTTGCGCGTCCACAGCCCGGACTATGTGACGCTCTTGTTGTCGAACGCCCCGGAACCGGCCATTTTCGAGACCTATGAGCTTCGCGACGAGTACGGGAATTTCAACCGCTACAATCCCGCGAAAGCGGTCCGGCCCCTGTCCGGGCTGGTGGCGCGCACCCTGGAGCAGATGGCCGGAACTTCCATGGCCGCCCGCCGGGCCATGGAAAACGGCTTCTGTTTTTTCCTCGGCGGCGGCATGCACCACGCCTACCGCGACCGAGGCCGGGGATTTTGCCTCTTGAACGACGTGGTCATCGCCATGCGCCGCATGCGGGCCGAGGGGCGGGCCAGGCGCTTTTTCGTCATCGACCTGGACTGCCACCGGGGAGACGGCACGGCCGCCCTGTGTCTCGACGATCCCGACGCGCTCACCCTGAGCATTCACACGGCCCATGGCTGGCCCCTGGACGAGCCGCCTTTCGATGACGCGGGCAGGCTGACGCCCTGGCGCTACCCGAGCGACGTGGACATCCCGGTTCCCGAAAACGCCGAGGACCGCTATCTTCCGGCTCTTGCCAAGGGCCTGGCCCTTTTGGAGGAGCTGGCCTTCGGCGAGCCGTGCGACATGGGCATGGTGGTGGCCGGGGCGGACCCGTACGAGGAGGACGAGCTGGCGAGCGCCTCGGGCGTCAAGCTCACCCTCGGCCGGATGCTCGAACGGGACATGTACGTCTACGAATGGCTGCGCGAGCGCAATCTGCCGCAATGCTGGGTCATGGCCGGGGGCTACGGCGAGAACGCCTGGAAGCCCCACGCCAATTTCATCTCCACCATCCTCCCGAGGCTACTGAGGGAGCGCGAAAAGGAAGGGTCATGAACGAGGAATCGCTTCGCAAGGAACTCTACGCGGCCAACGAGAACCGGGCCAAGATCTACTATTACATCTACGACGAACTGCGCCGGGAGCTTGGGGAGGCGAAAGCCAAGGAACTCATGAAGCGGGCCATCTACCGCAGGGGCCAGGACATCGGCGAGAAGTTCAAGCCCTACGCTCCCGGGGATTTCGAGGGGCTCAAGGACGCGTTCATCGGCGGCATCCCGGACGGCGGCCAGATGTTTCTGCCGCGCGTGGTCCAGGCGGACTCGGCGGGCATGGAGATCGAATTCTACAACTGCCCGCTGAAAAACGCCTGGCGCGAGATGGGGCTTGACGCCAAGGACTGTTCCGACATGTGCGAGATCGCCCGGGTGATCGACAACGGCACGTTCGAGGGCGCTGGCTTCGATTTTTCCGTGAAGGCCATGCCCGAGGGAGACCTCGATTGCTGCACGCTCACGGTGAAGCGGAAATAGCGTTTTACGTCGGCGTGGACGTGGGCGGGCCGGAAAAGGGCCAGCATGCCTGCGTCATGGATGGGACGGGGCGCTGTCTGGAGTTTCTTCATAGTCAGGCGCATGGTCTGGCGGCGCGGATCGTGGACGAGTTCGGGCGAAATCTCGTGGTCGCCATCGACGCCTCGCGCATGCCCGCGCCTGTTGGCTCCGGCGGCCCCAACGGGACGGGTAAATGGGGGAGGGCCTGCGAGCGCGAGGTCCGCAAGCTCGGGGTCAACCCACAGTGGACCCCGGACGCGGGCTTCTTCGAGACCGGAGCGCCGGACAAGCTCGCCCGCTACTCCTGGATGCGCGAGGGCTTCGTCCTTTTCCGCGAATTTTCCGGTCTCGTGGGCGGGGAAAACGTGCTGGAAGTCTTTCCCTCCGCCTCCTACGGCCGCTTTCCCGCCGGGCTTTCGGCCCGCCTGCCCCTGGCCCTGTTCGGCCGCAAGACCAAGACCGACCAACTGGACGCCGCCTGCTGCGCCCTGACCGCCCTGTGCTTCGCCAAAGGGCTTTACCGCGAGTTCGGCGACCCGGCCGAAGGAACCATCGTGGTCCCCTGGGACCGGGATGCCTTGAGCCACGAAGATCCATTCTGAGACGGATGGGACATTCCCTGACAGCCTGCCGGTGCTCCATCCATGATCCGTAACCGCTTGAAAGAATGCTGGGGTTCAAAGGGGCGATAGCCCCGTTGCCGCCGGAGGCCTTCTCTCCAACCAATTGCGCATCAGTCTCTTCCCGGCCGTTCGCCTCCCGCTAGCGCCGCTTGAACGCGAACCCGTACTGCGTGGGCCACTGGGCTTCGACGCCGAGGGCCATTTGCGCCTTGATGGCCCAGTAGGGCTCCCGCAGCATCTCCCGGGCGAGCATGACCATGTCCGCCATGCCCGAGGACACGATCTCCTCGGCCTGGGCCGGTTCCGTGATGAGCCCCACGGCGCTGGTCATGATCCCGGCGCGCTTGCGGATCTCCTCGGCGAAGGGGACCTGATAGCCCGGCGCGGCGGGGATGGCGACGCCCGGCAGGATGGCGCCGGAACTGGCGTCGATGAGGTCCACGCCGCGCCCGGCCAGCTCCCTGGAAAGGGCCACGGATTGCTCCAGGTCCCAGCCGCCCTCCACCCAGTCCGTGGCGGAAATGCGCGTGAAAAGCGGCATGGTTTCGGGGATGGCCGCCCGGATGGCGGCGGCGGTCTCGATGGTCAGGCGCATGCGGTTTTCGAGGCTCCCGCCGTAATCGTCCGTACGGGCGTTGCTTAGGGGCGAAAGAAACTGGTGGAGCAGGTAGCCATGGGCCGAATGCAGCTCGATGATTTCGAAGCCCGCCGCCACGGCCCGGCGCGCGGCGGCCGCGAAGGCCTGCTTCACCGCCTCGATGCCCGCGAGGTCGAGCGCTTCGGGTAGTGGTTCGCCCTCGGAAAAGGGGATGGGGCTCGGGGCCTTGACGGTCCAGCCGCCGTCCTCAGGCGCGACGATCCGGGCGCCGCCCAGCCAAGGCGGCAGACAGCTGGCCTTGCGTCCGGCGTGGGCCAGCTGGATGGCGGGAACCGCGCCCATGCGGCGGATGAAGGCGGCTATGGGAGCCAGCGCCTTCACGTGCGCATCCCCCCAGATGCCCATGTCGGCCGGAGAAATGCGCCCCTCGGGCGTGACGGCCGTGGCCTCGACGAAGACGACGCCCGCGCCGCCCGCCGCCCGGGCGCCCAGGTGGACCAGATGCCAGTCGTTCGCCAGGCCGTCCTTGCAGGAATATTGGCACATGGGGGAGACGCCGATCCTGTTTCGCAGGGTGACGCTTCGAATGGTCAGCGGGGTGAAGAGCTTCGGCTCGCTTGGGGCGTTGTCCTTCGCGTTCATGGCGGCTCCTGATCCGGACGTTCCCGGGCTATGGAAAGACGCGATACGCCGGGGGATGATCCGGATGGCAACGCGGCGTATCGGATTGCATGGGAGAGAAACGGGAACGCGCTTTGCGCGTTCCGTCCAGAGTGTAGTTGTGGGACCGCCCGGGAGAATGTCAACCGGCTTGATGAGGGAATTTCGCGGCCGTTCGGCCCGTTTGGCCCGGTCAGCCCGCTTTCGGCGCGCCCGGCTTCCTGTTGGTCAGCCACACGCCGGAAAGCACCATGGCCCCGCCCGCGAGCATGGACAGGCTCATGGGCTCGCCCAGGATGAAATAGGCCAGGATCACGGCCGCCACGGGCACGATGTTGATGAAGACGCCAGCGCGCGCTGGACCGATGGCCTTCACCCCCTGGTAGTACCAGGTGAAGGCGTAGCCTGTGGCGAACACGCCGAGAAAGACCAGATTGGCCCAGTCCAAGAGGTTCGAGGCGGCGGTCTGGGCGGCGAGGCCCGTGGAAAGGGCCGGGACGAGCAGGAACAGGTCCCCCAGGATGCAGGACCAGGCCACGGCCGAGAGCGCCGAGACCTTGCCCATGACGCTTTTGCCGATGATGGTGTAGGCGGTCCAGCTCACGACGCAGCCGAAGATGTAGAGGTCTCCCCGGGAAAAGCCCTGGCGCAGGATGGCGCCGGGATCGCCGCCCGAGACGATTACCGCCACGCCCGCGAAGGACAGCAGCACCCCGAGGATTTTCAGGGGCGGAAAGGGTTCCTTGAGGAATATCCCGGAATAGAGGCTGACCATGGAGGGGATGGCCGCCACGATGAGCGCGGCCCGTCCGGCGGGGGTCGTCTTGAGCCCGGAGAAGAAGAAAGCGTTGTAGATGAAGATGCCGGTCAGTCCCAAAAGGACCAGCGGCAGGGCGTTTTGCCGGGTCAGCCGGGGCAGCCTGCCCTCGGCGCGGCAGGCCAGAAAGAAGAGAAATCCGGAAGCCAGGGCGAAGCGCAGAAAGGCCACCGGAAAGGGGGAAAACCGGGAGGCCAGATAGCGCCCGGATACCCATGTGCCGCCCCAGAGAATGACCGAAGCCACAAGCTTCACGTAAACGCCCATGCGCCATCCTTCCTTTCGCCGATTTGGCTTGCGCCCATCGGGGTATGGCGCAAAATCAAGCGTAAGTCACGCCGTCCGTCAGGCTTCCCTTCTCCGGAAAGCGGTCGCCGCCGGACTAGGATTTCCGGGGAAACAAGGATAGGATGGCGCTCGCCGCAGGATAAATCCGGGCGGCCGGAGGACGGGCGTGAAGACGACGCGGGACATCATCGAGGTCGAGCAGGCCATCATCAATCTGACCCGGGCCATCGGGGGCGAAAGCCAGGATGCGGCCGTGGGGCCGGATTTCGAGAAGTGGTGGGTGGTGGCCGTGGGCGACGCCTTCGACGAGGCCTCCTTCGAACAACGCGAGGCCGCGCGCGAGCGTTTGCGCCGGTTTCTGGCCGCGCGCGGCGTCAGGCTGCCCGAATGGGTCTGGGTCTACGACGAGGAGAGCCGGGCCAAGGTCATCCTGGCCCAGCGCCTGAGCGAGGAGGACGCCGAGCGCATGGCCGATGTTTTCCGGGCCAAGGGAATTAGCGTGCGTATCCGCCGCGAATTCAGCGAGGACGGCGGACTCCCGGACGCTTCCGGCGAGTCCGGCGGTCCTGATGATTCCAGCGACCCGGACGCCGGGGGCGACCCGGACGCCGGGGGCGAAGCGGACCCGGACGGCAAGCGCTGAGCGGCCCTTCCGGCGATGCGCCCGCCTCAAAAAAACATGCCGCAACGGGCGGCAGCCTGTCCCGTGGCGCCGCTTTTCCGTAACCGGCTCGGCCAATATTTCTTGATGCGCCGTACGAGACGCGGATGCGGGGACCAGACGTGAACCCCCTTTCCCTTTTTCACCCCCTTTGCGCATCCTGGTTCGCGGAAAATCTGGGCGAACCTTCGGATATTCAGGCTCAATCCTGGCCCGTGATCGCCGCCGGGAAAAACGCCCTCATCATCGCGCCCACCGGCTCCGGCAAGACCATGGCCGCCTTTTTTCACGGGCTGAACCGGCTCATCCGGGGCGAACTGCCCCGGGGCGCGGTCAGCCTGCTCTACGTCTCGCCGCTCAAGGCCCTCAACAACGACGTGCGCCGCAATCTGACCGCCCCCCTCGAAGGCCTGTCACGCGTTTTCGCGGACGCCGGAACCCCGTTCGCGCCCATTCACGTCATGACCCGAAGCGGCGACACGCCCCAGTCCGAGCGCCGCCGCATGCTGCGCCATCCTCCGGAAATCCTCATCACCACCCCGGAAAGCCTGAATCTGCTTTTGAGTTCCCAAAGCGGACGGGGGCTCCTTTCCACCGTGCGCGCGGTCATCCTGGATGAAATCCACGCCGTGCTGGGGGAAAAGCGCGGAACCCACCTCATCACCGCCGTGGACCGCTTGGTTCCTCTGTGCGGCGAGTTCCAGCGCCTGGCGCTTTCGGCCACGGTGAAGCCCGAGGACGAGGCGGCCGCTTTCGTGGCTGGACGACGCATGGAGGGGCCGCCCGATAATCCGGTCTACCGCCCGCGCGACATGGCGGTCATCCATTCCTACGCGAAAAAACGCTACGACGCCCGGGTGGAATATCCCGAGGAGGCGGCGGGCCGCGATCCCGCCACAACGCCCGTCTGGGGGCCGCTTGCCCGGGAATTTCGCAAACGCATCGCCAAGAACAGGACCACGCTTTTTTTCGTCAACGACCGCAGGCTGTGCGAACGCCTGGCCCACGCCGTGAACAATATCTCCGGCGAGAAGGAGACGCCTGGCCGGGACCCGTCCGAACCGCGGGCGCGCCTGGTCTACGCCCATCACGGCTCGCTCTCCCGGGAGCTGCGCGAATCCGTGGAGGAGAAGCTGAAATCCGGGGAGCTCGGCGCCGTCATCGCCACCAATTCCCTGGAGCTCGGCATCGACGTGGGCCAGGTCGACGAGGTCGCCCTGGTGCGCTGTCCGCCCTCCATCGCCTCGGCCCTGCAACGCATCGGCCGGGCCGGACACCGGGCGGGCGAGATCAGCCGGGGCGTCTTCTACCCCACCCACGGCAAGGACTTCATTGAGTGCGCGGTCATGGTGAAGGCCGTGCTCGCCCAGGACATCGAGGAAACCCGGCCGGTCATGGCCCCCCTGGACGTGCTGGCCCAGATCATCGTGTCCATGACCCTGGCCGAAACCTGGGACGCGGACGCCCTGTACGCCCGGATCCTGACCAGCTACCCGTACAAGGACCTGCCGCGAAAATATTTCGACCTGACGCTGTCCATGCTGGCTGGCCGGTACGCCAACGCCCGCATCCGGGCGCTTCGGCCCAAGATCGTCCTGGACGGCCTGGACAACACGGTCAAGGCGGCCAAGGGCGCGGCCATGGACCTCTACGCCTCGGGCGGAGTCATCCCGGACCGGGGGTATTACGCCATGCGCCACGCGGCCACGGGCGCGCGTCTTGGGGAGCTCGACGAAGTGTTCGTCTGGGAAGCCAGCGTGGGTCAGGCCTTTTCCCTGGGCGCCCAGTACTGGAGGATCGAGCGCATCACCCACAGCGACGTGTTCGTCGCCGCGGCCACGCCCAACATCAAGGACGCGCCCTTTTGGATCGGCGAGCAGCGCGGACGGGATTTCCATTTTTCCGAGCGTCTGGCCGAGTTCCTGGAGGATGCGGACGCCCGTCTTGCGGACAAGGACTATCCGGCCTGGCTCGAATCCGCCTGCGGCATGACGCCCGAGGCGGCGGGGGCGCTCGCCGGCTACCTGAAGGCGCAGAAGGAGGCCACGAGGACCGGCCTGCCCCATCGCCACAGGCTCGTCCTGGAGCGAACCTCCTCCGGTCCGGGCGGCGCGGCCGGGGGAACCCAGTTCGCCCTGCACATGCCCTGGGGCCTGCGCCTGACCCGGCCCTACGCTTTGGCCCTGGACGCGGCCTTCGAGGAGCGCTTCGGCGAGCGGCCGCTCATCTACGCGGCCAACGACGTGATCGCCCTGGTTTTGCCGCACGAGACGGATGCGGCCGAGCTTTTTTCCCTGGTCACGGCTTCCAGGCTCGAGGAGCTTCTGCGGCGGCGCCTGGAGGGCTCCGGGGTCTTCGGCGCGGCCTTTCGCGAGGCGGCGGGCCGGGCGCTTCTGCTGCCCAAGCGCTCCTTCAAGCAGCGCATGCCGTTGTGGATGACCCGGCTGCGCAGCCAGGAGCTTCTGGAGGCCGTGTCCGGCGCCGGGGATTTTCCCCTCATGATCGAGGCCTGGCGGACCTGTTTGCGCGAAACCTTTGACATGGAAAACCTGGTCCGCATGCTGGGCGAGCTGGAGGACGGCCTCATCACCGTGGCCGAGGCCCGGACGTCCTCCCCCAGCCCCATGGCCCGGGAGATCGCCTGGCGCCAGATCACGGACCGGTTCATGTACATGACCGACGAGGCGCGGCGGGACATGCCGTCGTCCACCAGCTCGGACGTCCTGAAAGAGGCGCTCTTTTCACCGGGCCTTCGCCCGAGCGCCTCCCGGGAGGTCTGCGCCCTTTTCGAGCAGAAGCGCCAGCGTCTTTTCCCGGAATACGCGCCCTCCGGCCCGGACGAGCTGCTGGACTGGCTGCGCGAGCGCCTGCTCATCCCCGTATCCGAGTGGAAGGCGCTGGGACGGGCCATGCTGCGCGACCACGGCCTGTCGCTTGAAGCCATGGAGACGGCCCTTGGCGCGAAACTGGTCCGCATCGCCCCCGAGCGCGCCAAGGAACCCCTGGCGGCGGCCATGGAACGGCTGCCGGAGATTCTGGAAAGCCTCTATCCCGGCGAACGGCCCGCCCTTTCGGACGCCCCTGTTCTGCAAACCATATCCGTACGGCGAAACGGGGACGCGGCCGCTCCGGCCGGACTCCTGGCCGGGGAATGGCTGTCCTACTACGGTCCCAGGCGGCCGGAATTTTTGGCCGAAACCCTGGGGCTCGATCCTGGACGTGCGGCGGACATGCTGGGCGAGCTGGCCGAGGAGCGGACCGTGGTCGCCGGAGAGCTCGTCACGGGCGAAACCTCGGAGCTCGTCTGCGACGCCGCCAATTTCGAGATCATCCTGCGCATGGCCCGGGCGGCGGCGAGGCCCGCCTTCGAAACCCTGCCCGCCTCGCGGCTGCAACCGTACCTGGCCCATCGCCAGGGGCTTTGTCCGCCGGGCGAGGACGCGGAAGATCTGCTGGCGCGTCTGGAACGGCTGAGTTTCTACCCCCTGCCCGCCGCCTCCCTGGAAAAGGAGGTCATCCCGGCCCGAATGCGCGGCATGCGCGAGATGCGCGAGATGCGCGAGACGCGCGGGAGAGGCGGGGACGATCCGGGGCTTCTGCGCGAGGTCTTCGGCGAGGGCGGCCTGCTTTGGCTGGGAGCCGGGGAGGGGAAAATCCAGGTTTCCCGGAGCGACGAGCTGGACCTCGCCCCGCAGGCGGCGCTTGACCCCGGGGACGCGGCGCTGCTCACCCGGCTTTTCCCCGATCCCCGGGGCCGCTACGATTTTTCCGCGCTTCTCGAAATCACCGGTCTGCGCCCGGGGCCGCTTTCCGACCTGTTGTGGAAGCTCGTCTTCAAAGGCCTGGTCACGAACGACGATTTCGCGGCCCTGCGCAAGGGCGCGGCCAACAAATTCACGCTCCCCGAAACGGCCGGG
>CALGYO010000136.1 GCA_937934715.1 uncultured Desulfovibrionaceae bacterium
CAGGCGGCGCGCCTTCTTCTGGACAAAGGCTTCAACGGCCTGCCCGTGGTGGACGCCTCGGGCGCCCTGACGGGCATTTTGTGCCAGAGCGATCTGGTGGCCCAGCAGAAAAAACTATCCCTCCCCTCGGTCTTCTCGCTTCTGGACGGCTTCTTGCCGCTTGGTTCCATGAAGGACCTCGACAAGGAAATGGAGAAGATTTCCGCCCTGACCGTCAAAGCCGCCATGACCGCCGATCCCGTGTCCGTTTCGCCCGAAACGCCCATCGAGGACGTGGCCACCATGATGGTGGAGCGCGCCTTCCACACCATTCCCGTGGTGGACGGCGGCAAGGTGACCGGCATTATCGGCATGCGCGACATTCTAAAAACCCTCGTGGACAAGTAACGGGAGGCCGCCGTGGAAACCGCCCTCTCCGTCGTCGTCGGATGGGGCGACGAACGCGACGCGCTTCGGCTGGGCGCCCTTCTCGCGAAAGGCGTGGAAAAGCTCCCCGCCAGCCTGACGATATGTTTGCGCGGCGGTCTGGGATCGGGCAAGACCACCCTGGTACGAGGTCTGTGCGCCGCCTTGCCCGGCGGCGACGAGGCCGAGGTCAGCAGCCCGAGCTTCACCATCGTCAACATCTACCCCACCCGGCCGGAAGTGATGCACATGGACCTGTACCGGCTGGAAGGGCTGGTCACGGACGATCTTTTCGAGGAATGCGCCCCTCCTCCGGCGCCCGGGGCGGTCAGGCTGACCGTCATCGAATGGGCGGAGTATTTGCCTCAGCGCATGACCCCGAACGACAGGCTGACGCTGACCTGGCTTGCCTGTGAAACCGGCCGGAAGGCGCGCTTCGAGGCGCGCGGACCGGTCGCGGAAGGTTTGTTGCAGGAGATGACGCCCGGGCTCGCCGACTTTGCGGTCCACGACCTGGACGGGGACGAACGTACGGACGCCGGACGCGGAGTCCGGCCTTAGACGCGGCCAGTGAGCCATGGCCCTGCCCGGGCCGCAGGAGGAGCTATGCGAATTTTGGTGCAGAAGTACGGCGGAACCTCCGTCGCCAACCTGGAGTGCATGAAGCAGGTCCTGGCCAAGGTGAAACAGTCCCTGGCCGAGGGCTACAAGATGGTGGTCGCCCTCTCGGCCATGTCCGGAGAAACCAACCGCCTCCTCAAATTGGCCGCAACCTGGTCCCAAAACCCCGATCCCGCCGAATGCGATTGTCTGGTGGCCACGGGCGAACAGACTTCGGTGGCTCTTTTCGCCATGATGCTCAAGGACGAGGGCATCCGGGCGCGCTCGCTTCTGGGCTTCCAGATCCCCATCATCACCAACTGCAATTATTCCCGCGCCCGAATCATGGACATCGACGCGGAAAAAATGAAGGCCCTGCTCGAGGACCATGACGTGCTGGTGGTGGCGGGATTCCAGGGCGTGGACGAGACCGGCCGCATCACCACCCTCGGCCGGGGCGGTTCGGACACCACGGGCGTGGCCCTGGCCGCCGCCCTTGGGGCCGAAGTCTGTGAGATCTACACGGACGTCAGCGGCGTCTACACCACCGACCCCAACATGTGTTCCGCCGCCAGGAAAATGAACCGGATCACCTACGACGAGATGCTGGAGTTTTCCAGCATGGGCGCCAAGGTGCTCCAGATCCGTTCCGTTGAATTCGCCAAAAAATACAACGTGCCGGTCCGGGTTCGCTCCACCTTTTCCGACGATCCCGGCACTTTGGTCACGCAGGAGGATGAAAAGATGGAAGACGTTCTCGTTTCGGGAATCGCGTACGACAGGGATCAGTGCCGCATTACCGTGTGGAACGTGAACGACCGTCCGGGCGTGGCCGCCTCCATTTTCAGCCCCATCGCCGAGGCGGGCATCCTGGTGGACATGATCGTGCAGAACACGAGCCGCGAAGGCCGCACGGACATGACCTTCACCGTGCCCAAGTCCAACCTGGACAAGACGGTCAAGATTCTCGAAGGCATCAAGGACGAGATCGGTTCTGGCGAAATTCAGTATGATGTGAACGTGTGCAAGGTTTCTGTCATCGGCGTGGGCATGCGCAGCCACTCGGGCGTGGCCTCCAAGATGTTCTCCTCGCTGCGCAACGAACGGATCAACATCCTCATGATCTCCACTTCGGAAATCAAGATCACCTGCCTGATCGAGGAGAAGTATCTGGAGCTGGCCGTGCGCGCCCTGCATGACGCGTTCGAGCTTGAAAAGGAACGCCAATCCAAGGTGTGTTCGGCATGAAGGAAATACAGATCTACGACAGCACCCTGCGCGACGGCGCCCAGGCCGAGGAAGTCAATCTCACGGCCGAGGACAAGATCAAGGTGGCGGTCAAGCTCGACGAGCTTGGCGTGTCCTACATCGAGGGCGGCTGGCCAGGATCGAATCCCACGGACAAGCGGTTTTTCGAGGAGATCAGAAACTACGACATCAGGCGCGCGCGCATAGCCGCCTTCGGGAGCACGCACAATCCCAAGGGAAGCGCCCAGAACGACAAGAATCTCCTGGCCCTGGTGGAATCCGGCGCCCCGGTCATCACCATTTTCGGCAAAAGCTGGGACATCCACGTGACCGAGGCCCTGCGCGCCACGCTCACCCGGAACCTGGAGATCATCCGGGATTCCCTGGCCTTCCTCAAGCCGGAATGCGAGGAGCTCTTCTACGACGCCGAGCATTTCTTCGACGGCTTCAAGGCCAATCCGGACTATGCCCTGTCCACCCTGGCCTGCGCCCTGGAAGGCGGAGCGGACATTCTGGTCCTGTGCGACACCAACGGCGGCGCCCTGCCCCATGAGATCGCCGAGATCATGAACGCCGTAACGAGCCGCTTCCCCGAGGCGAAGCTCGGCATCCACACCCACAACGACTCGGGACTGGCCGTGGCCAACTCCATCGAGGCCGTGCGCCAGGGCGCCATCCAGGTCCAGGGCGCCATGAACGGTTACGGCGAACGCTGCGGCAACGCCAACCTGTGCGCCATCATTCCCACTTTGGAGCTCAAGATGGGCTGCCGCTGCCTGCCTGAGGGCAACCTGCCCATGCTCACCCAGGCGGCCAATTTCGTGTGCGAGACGGCCAATCAGACCCCCTTCGCCCGGCAGCCCTATGTGGGCGACTCGGCCTTCGCCCACAAGGGCGGGGTGCATGTGAGCGCCGTGGCCAGAAACCCGCTCACCTACGAACACATCCGGCCGGAACTGGTGGGCAACAAGCAGCGCATCCTGCTCTCCGACCTTTCCGGGCAAAGCAACATCCTGTTCAAGGCCCGGGAATACGGCTTCGATCTCGACAAAAACGACCCCTTCGTCCTGGAGCTTTTGACCACCATCAAGGAGCGCGAGAGCCGGGGATACGAGTATTCGGCCGCCGAAGCCTCCTACGAGCTCCTGGTCAACCGGGCGCTCGGCCGGGCCAGGGCCTATTTCACCCCGCTGCGCTACCGGATCCTCGACGGCAAGGCCTTCAACGGCGACGACGATCTCGTCGAGGCTACGGTCATGCTCAAGGTGGGCGGCACGGTGCGCCACACCGCGGCCTCGGGACGCGGTCCGGTCAACGCCATGGACAAGGCCTTGCGCGAAGCCCTGCGCTCCTTTTACCCGAGCATCGTGGAAATGCGGCTTTTGGACTTCAAGGTGCGCGTGCTCTCGGCCACGCGCAGCGAGGAGTCGGGCACGGCTTCCAACGTGCGGGTGCTGGTGGAATCGGGCGACGCCACGCGCCGCTGGGTGACCACGGGCGTGTCCCACAACGTGATCGAGGCCAGCTGGCAGGCGCTCGAGGATTCCATCAACTACAAGCTGTTCATCGACGACAAGGTCAAGCTGACCAGGGCCCTCAGGGACGAGTGCGACGCCCTGCATGAAAGGACGGGCCGTTAATACGCCGGCAGGGGAACCGGGGATCCTCAAAACCCGCTTGCGCCCGTTTTGAGCGCCTGACGCCCTCCCCCAACCAGGAATAAACCGCCTAATCGGACCAACGCGCGGCGCCTCCCGCTCCGGACCAGGAACCGGGGGCGCCTTCGCGTACAAGGCCGGGAGATGCGTTTTCTCCGTCCGCGCGCCGGGCAAACGCGACAAGCGATCCATGGGCCATATTCGAACGCTTCTGGCCATTACCGTGGTCATCAACCACGTGGCGCCCCTGTACGGACTGGTCTTTACGGACGCCTACATGGCCATCAAGATTTTCTTCATCATATCAGGGTTTTATATGACGCTGATCTTGACGGAGAAATACAACGCGCCGGGAAGCTATTGGCTGTTCATGTCCAACCGGATGTTGCGGCTTTTCCCCACATATTGGCTGACGCTGATTGTTTCCGCGCTCATTTCCCTGATATTTCTTGGACTATTCAATACAAGCCTGCTGCTTGGCCCCTGGCTGACCAAGATTCATGGGGTGGACGGAGCCTCGGCCGTTTTGCTGGCGACGGCCAATCTGACCATCGTCGGCCAGGACGCCCTCTTTTTCACCCGGATCGATCCCGCCACCGGCGCCATCTCCTTCGCCCTGGACGCCATCAACCGGGCCATGCCCTCCTGGATCTTCCTGCTCATCCCCCAGGCCTGGACCCTTTCCCTTGAAATCATGTTCTACATGCTCGCCCCGTTTCTGGTCCGCAAAAAGGCCGCCGTCATCGCCGGCGTCATTCTGGCGAGCTTCGCCGTGCGCGCCATCATAGGCGCCGAGGGACTGCCCTTCGATCCCTGGAAACAGCGTTTTTTCCCCGCCGAACTGGGTTTTTTCCTGCTCGGCGCCCTAAGCTACGCCGTCTACGCCAAGATAAAAACCGCCAATGTCCCGGAACGACTGGGAATCGGCCTGACGCTTTCATATCTGGCCTTCCTCCTTGCCTACCAGTTCATCCCCGGCGACCTGGTCAAAGAGTTCTTCACCTACGCCCTGACCACGCTGGCCTTGCCCTTTGTCTTCAACTGCACAAAAAAGATCAAATACGACAGGATGGTGGGCGAGCTGTCCTATCCCATCTACATCACCCACTGGACGGTCATCACCGTAACGCGCTCCCTTTTCGGGACCAGCCATCTGACGGAACTGTCCATCGTCTTTTCCATCGCGGTAAGCGCCCTCATCAACGCCTTCTTCGCCAGCCGCATTGAACTGTACCGGCAAAAGCGCGTCTACGCGCCGTCCTGATCAGACCGGCTGGCGGATGCGACGTTCCCTTCCAAGAAAAGTGATACAAATCCCCCCCTGCCATCCTTGAAGTGCGCATACGCGCATCTTGAGCGCGCCGGATGCGGCGGTGGTTGCCACGCCAAAGCGCGAAGGCCGCGTAAAATGGAAGATTCATCATTGACGCCGTATTAACGCAGGGTTATAGAATGAACGATTTTCGTAAATCATCAGCAGTCACTCCCGCGTAGCGGCAGCCGTAGGCCTTTTCATGAATTCCGATCATTTCCCGGTCCGCTTGGATTATCTCGAATTCATTCACGGACTGGCCCTTTTTTTCCTCTCGGGCCTTTCCCTGACGCTCTTTCGGCGATTCAAGGATCTCCACTGGCTTTGGCTCGGCCTGTTCGCGGCCGCCGGCTCCATAAGCTGCGCCCTGTTTTTGTTCGGAGAGGCCCAGACGGACGCTTCGGACGCCATGGCGCTTTTTTCCGCGTTCAAGGCCCTGTCCTTCTTTTTTCTCATCCTGTACGGCGCCCAAAGCCTGCCCCAGGGGCGCATCCGGGCGGGCGCCCATCTGGCCGCCGCGTTCCTGTTGAGCGTCCCGGCCGCCTGTTCCCTGTTTTACGGCTATGAGGGATTCTACGCGGGCGCGGTCACGGCGCTTGGCCTTTCGGGCGGCGTTTTCGGCCTGTGCGCCGCCCTGCCCAGACGCCTTCACGAAAACGCCCCGGTCAGAACCCCCTTTCTGTTCCCCCTGCTGGGTCTCTATTTTGTCTGCGCGGCCGCCCTGCCCGGGCTCGTTTTGGCGGGAAAAGCCGTCATCTCGGGCGCGGACGCGTTCTTGAGAGCCGAACCCCAGCCCATCCCGGTCTTTCTGGCGGCCGTCACGGGCAGCGCGGTGAGTCTCACCATGGCGCGCTTTTTCATCTTCGACGGCGTGGGCGCGGACGGGACCCGGAAGAAAGGTCTGTTCGCCTACGCCATGGGCTTAAGCGCCGTGGCCTGCGCAGTGTTTCTGGGCTACGCCCTGACCAACTGGCTGGGCGCCAAGGCGGACGCCAACATGCGCGCCGAGCTGTTCATGCGGGTGTCGGCCGTGGGCAACGCCCTGGACCCGGACGAGGTCGCCCTGTTGCGCGGGGACCCGGACGACCGCGAAAGCAGGACCTTCAAACGGCTGTTGCTCCAGCTCTCCAAAATCCGCCATTCCAACCCGGACCTGCGCTACGTCTACATGGTCGCTCCCAGGGGTCCCTCACGGGATCTCGTCTTCCTGCTGGACACCGAACCGGACACCTCCAAGGACTACCTCATCCCCGGCGAGGTCTACAAAGAGGCGCCCCAGGATCTCAAGGACGTGTTCTCCCATGGCCGGGCGGTGCTGGCTGGTCCCTACAAGGACCGCTGGGGGAACTGGATATCCGGCTTTTCCCCCATAAAAGACGAGTCCGGCCGCATCGTGGCCTGCGTGGGCATGGACATCTCCGCCGCCAGCTTCGAGTCCGCCGTGGCCGTAAGCCGCCTCATGGGCATCGTCATCGCCTTTTTGCTGGTCATCATCGGCGCGGGCATCGGCCTCGTCATCGAAAAGAATTCGGACCTCATCCTGGCCAACGCCGCCCTGCGCCGGGAAAACCAGCGCCGGGAGCGCATGGAGCGGGAGCTTCTCGCGGCGCGCAACGCGGCGGACGACGCCAACCGCGCCAAATCGGAATTTCTCGCCTCCATGAGCCATGAAATCCGCACGCCCATGAACGCCATCATCGGCCTGTCCGAGGTGGCGCTGCGCACGGAACTCGACCCCGAGCAGCGCGACTACATCGAAACCGTGCGGGAGTCCGCCGGACATCTGGTCACCATCATCAACAACATCCTGGATTTTTCCAAAATCGAGGCCCGCAAGCTCACCCTGGACAACGTGGACTTCGACCTGCCCGAGACCCTGCGCTCCACGGTCAAGACGTTGCGCCACGCGGCCAAGGAAAAAGGACTGGAACTCAATCTGCGCCTGTCGGACGACCTGCCCGCCGCCTTGCGCGGCGACCCCGGCAGGCTGCGCCAGGCCCTGATCAACCTCATCGGCAACGCCTTGAAATTCACAAGCGAGGGCATGATCGAAGTGACCGCCGCCCCTTGCGAGCGTCTGCCCCGGGCCAAGCGCGCCGACGACGTCTGCATCCGTTTCGACGTCCGGGATACGGGCGTGGGCATCGAGGCCGCGGACATGGAACGCATCTTCCACAATTACGCCCAGACGCCGGAAGGCGCGGCGGCCGGCGGGACCGGTTTGGGCCTGGCCATCTGCAGGCAGCTGGCCGAACTCATGCGCGGCGAGCTTTCCGTCGTCTCCACGCCCGGGAAAGGCAGCGTCTTCACCTTCAAGGCCGTGTTCTCCCCGGGCGACGAACGCCGCCTGCCCGCCCACAAATCCCGCGAACCGGGATTTGCCCGCGCGAGCGTCCGCCCCATGCGCGTCCTGACGGTGGAGGACGATCCCATCAACATCAAGGTGACGGGCATCCATCTGCGGGAGCTCGGCCACGAAATGACCGTGGCCAAAAGCGGCGAGGAGGCGCTCGCCGCGCTCGCCGGACGCGAATTCGACCTTGTGCTCATGGATGTGGAAATACCCGGCATGAACGGGCTGGAATGCGCCCGCAGCATCCGGGAAGGCGGCCTTCCCGGAAATCCCGTCACGAACCCGCAAATCCCCATCGCCGCCCTGACCGCCCACGCAGACCCGGACATAAAGCGCCGCTGCCATGAGGCGGGCATGAACGCCTTCGTCGGCAAACCGGTGAACATCTACGACCTGGGCGCCGTCCTCAACCGGATGACCGGCCAGTCAGCGGATGCGCCGTCATTTCAACGCGAAGACGGGGAAAGGGAACGCGCCATGGACCCCCTGGCCGCCCAGCGCTCCCTCGGGGTTTCCAGGGAACAGATGCGTCTCATCGTGGAGCTTTCCATCAAGGAGCTGAACGCGAAGATCCGGGAGGCCGGCCAGGCTCTTGACGCGGGCGATCTCCATACGGCGGCCGTGGCCGCCCATACCCTGAAAACCACGGGCGCCTATCTCGGAGCCGGACGATTCCAGATAATGGCCCGCCGGTTGGGGGAGGTCTGCCGCGCAAATGCCCTGGACGAGGCGCGCGCTCTGTACGCCGATTTTCACGAGGAGGCGGAGCGGATACTGCGGGAATTCGAAAAACGGGCGGAGGGCCTGGAACAGGCCGCCCCGCCCGTGACGGACTAGCGCAAGGTCCCGGCGCGGAGACCGCGTTTCAGGTAAATGCCGCGCGCCGCAGGAAACATCTCCGGCGTGAGACCGCGGCCTAGATGCGCGCGATGGCTTCGATCAGAACGTCGGTCACCTTCTTGGCGTTTTCATTGAAAATGCGCAGAATTTCATCCCAGGTGACCGGCTCCTCGTCCACCTTCCAGCAATCGTAGTCCGTGGACATGGCCACGGCCGCATAGGGAACGCCCGCTTCGTTGGCCAGGGCGCATTCCGTAGCCACGCTCATGTTGATGACGTCCGCGCCCCACATGCGGAACATGTTGGACTCGGCCCGGGTTGAAAATCTGGGCCCCTCGATGGTGACCACAGTTCCGGTCTTGTGGTGCCGGTAGCCGAATTTCTCGCAGGCCTCGTGCAATATCGCGCGCAGCTTGGGGGAAAACGGCTCGGCCATGGGGGTATGGACCGGTTCGTGGGGTTTGAAGCGGTCATGGAAACTCAAAGGACGAAGCCGCGTGAAATCGATGAACTGGTCGAGAATGACCAGATCGCCCCGGCCGATCTCCTCGCGAAGCGACCCCACGGCCGTGGTGGCCAGGATGACCGAACAGCCCATCTCGCGCAGGGCGTGCACGTTGGCCCGGTAGTTGACGTTGGTGGGGGTGGCGGTGTGGCTTCTGCCGTGCCGGGCCAGAAGAACCACGGTCCTGTCGCCGATCTTGCCCTCGCGCAAGGTTGAATTGGGCGCGCCGTAGGGCGTGTCCGCCTCGTAGTCGCGGGGATTTTCCAGAATATGCGGATCGTCCAGACCGCTGCCGCCGATAATGCCTATCTTCATGTATTCTTCCTCGTTAAGCGGCGTTAGCCCAGATGAATGACGCTTTGGATCATGTGTTCCTTGAGCTCGTCCTTGCCGTTCAAGAAATCGAGCTCCACCAGAACGCCGATGCCCGCAACCTGGGCGTCGAACTCCTCAAGAAGCTTGAGCACGCCCTTCAGGGTGCCGCCGGTGGCCAGGAGGTCGTCGATGACCAGCACCTTCTCCCCGCGAAGCAGGGCGTCCTGGTGGATGCACAAGGTGTCCGTGCCGTATTCCAGATCATAGGTGACCTGCCTGGTCTTCCAGGGAAGCTTGCCCGGTTTGCGCACGGGAACGAAGCCTACGCGCATCTTGTAGGCGAGCGCCGCGCCGAAAATGAACCCTCTGGCCTCGGCCGCCACGATCTTGGTGACCTCGCTGTCCGCAAACCGTCCGGCCATCATATCCACGGCGTGATGAAAGGCCTTGCCGTTTCCAAGAAGCGGCGTGATGTCGAAGAACACGATTCCTTCTTTGGGATAGTCGGGAATATCGCGAATCAGGGAACGCAGGTCCATGGTCATCTCCTTTTCCCGGAACGTTATGACAAAACCTTGCTTTCATAGTGGGAATACCAAAGCGGGTCAAGGAAGGAGCGGAATCTGGCTTTTCGCGTAAAACGCGGCATGGCCGGAAAAGCAGGACGAGCGCGTCCCGGACGGCGGACGCCCGGCCTCCCGCCTGTCACGCCTGAGCCTTCCGGAGCCAGCCCCCATCTGATCCGCCCAAACAAGGTGGAGAGAGTTACGGCCGCAGGCGGGACCATGACGGCCCGCTGCCCCCGCTCCGGCGTGGAGCCCGCATCAAAAATCGTCCCCCTCAGGCCGCGGCCCGGGCCGAAATGACCATGAAGCTGGCCGAGGACGGCGTGGGCGCGCGGACGGCGAAAGCGCGCTTTGGGGGGGCTCCGAAACCACGGCCGCCGTCCCGGCGCGGAAAACGTGGAAAAGGGTGCGGCCATACCGATACGTCCCGGCTCCACGCCCCGTTGGAAGAGCATTTCGCGAGGCTCGGAAATGCGCCTGGAAAACGCTTTTTTCCAGGAAAGGCTTGACATCCTGGCCAAGGTGAATAAAGAACCCGGGTTCACGCGTAAATAACAGGGCGCCGACGCGCTTTATATGGAGGATATCCCATGTCCGTTCAGACGATCACCGTAAATGGCGTTGAATGCTTTCCCATCATCGACAAGTGCGAGGGTTGCGAGCGCGCCAAGGATCACGACGGCGTCAAGTTCTGCGCCAGCTACCCCGATCCCGCCCGCAAATGGGCGCACAAGGTGTGCAACTTCGCCACCCACGTCAAGGCCGAGGTGGACAAGACCGGCAAGGTCAAGGTCAACCCCTTGAAGGCCTCCAAGCGCGCCGCCCGCGGCAGATAGATCGCCACGCCGCGCGCGGGACGTCCCGCGCGCGGCTTTCCCTCCCGCCCGCCCGGCCTCCCGTTCTTAGGATCGACATTGCCTTTGCGGCGCGCCGCGTTTATGTTGCGGCGGCGCGAGGCCGTGTTTCGCCTCGACGCTCTTGCGCATCCGATCCCCATCGCATCAAGGAGACGTCATGCTTGATACAATTTTCGCCGATCTTGACGGGCGCCGTGAAAGCGTCATCGACCTGCAACGCCGCCTGACGGCCATCCCGGCCCTGGGCCCCGACAACAAGGGCGACGGCGAGCGGGCCAAAGCGGACTTCTGCATCGAATACCTGAGGGGCCTCGGTTTCACGGACATACGGGAATACAACGCCCCGGACGCCAGGGTTTCCTGCGGCCACAGGCCCAATATCGCCGCCGTGCTGCCGGGCAAGGACCCGACCCGCACCTTCTGGGTCATCTCCCACCTCGATATCGTGCCTCCCGGAGACCTGTCCCTGTGGCGAACCGACCCGTATGCGCTTCACGTCGACGGCGACATGATCATCGGCCGGGGCGTGGAGGACAACCAGCAGGGCATGGTTTCCTCGGCCATGCTGGCCGCAGCCCTTTTGAAAGAAAACATCGTCCCGCCCATCAACCTGGGCCTGTTGTTCGTGTCGGACGAAGAGACGGGCAGCAAATACGGCCTGGATTTCCTCGCGGCCAACCATCCCGGGCTGTTCGGCAAAAACGACCTCATCCTGGTCCCGGATTTCGGAGAGTTTTCCTCCGAGATGGTGGAAGTGGCCGAAAAGAGCATGTACTGGCTGAAGGTCATCGTGAACGGCAAGCAGTGCCACGCCTCCACGCCCGAACACGGCGTCAACACCCTGGTGGCCTCGGCCGCCATGATCCTGAAAATCCGCGGCCTCTACGACGCGTTCGGCGCCCAGGATCCCCTGTTCGAACCGCCCTGCTCCACCTTCGAGCCCACCATGAAGGAAGCCAACGTCCAAAACGTGAATACCATCCCCGGCCGGGACGTGTTCTACGTGGATTGCCGGGTTCTGCCCCAATACGATCTGTCCGACGTGCTCGAAGCCGTCAAAGCCATCGGACGGGACGTGGAAAAGGAATACGGGGTGACCGTTTCCTACGAGGACGTCCAGCGCGAACAGGCAGCGCCGCCCACTTCCCCGGACAGCCCGGTGGTCAAAAAACTCATCGCGGCCATCAGGGAGACCTACGGCAACAACCCGCGCGCCGTGGGCATTGGCGGCGGCACCGTGGCCGCCTTCCTGCGCAGGCGCGGTCTCGACGCCGTGGTCTGGTGCACCTGCATCCACAACGCTCACCAGCCCAACGAACGTTCCAGCCTGACCAAGACCCTGGGCGACGCCAAGGTCATGGCCCGGGTTCTTTTCAGCTGACCAAGGCGGCTGTTCCGCGCACAGCGACAAACGGCGACACGGCATCACCATGATCAAACCGCCCTATCCCGAAACCTTCGACCTCATCGTGGCGGGCGCCGGACACGCCGGATGCGAGGCGGCCATGGCCGCCGCCAATCTGGGCCTTGCCACCCTGCTTTTGACCATCAACGCCGACCGGATCGGCCACCTGTCCTGCAACCCGGCCATCGGCGGCCTGGCCAAGGGGCACATGGTCCGGGAGATCGACGCCCTGGGCGGCATGATGGGGCTTTGGGCAGACGCGGCGGGCATCCAGTTCCGCACCTTGAACACCCGCAAGGGACCGGCCGTGCAGGCCACCCGCGCCCAGATCGACCGGGATGCCTACATGCGCGCGGTCAAGCGCGATGTCTTCTCCACGGAGAACCTCTGGGTCCGCCAGGACACGGTGGAGGAAATTCTGGCCGAAAACGGCCGGGCGGCGGGCGTGCGCACGATGCTTGGGGAAATCCACAAAAGCCGCGCCGTCTGCGTAACCGCGGGGACCTTCCTCATGGGGCTCATCCACGTGGGCCTCAACCATTTCAGCGGCGGCAGACTGGGCGATCCGCCTTCGCGGGGGCTTTCCGCCAGCCTGCGGGCCCATGGCCTCACGCTCGGACGGCTCAAGACCGGCACCACCCCCAGACTCTTGCGCGACAGCGTGGATTTTTCCAAAACCGTGGAGCAGCCCGGGGACGATCCGCCCAAAGGCTTCAGCTTTCGAGGCCCGGGTCCCGCGCTGCCCCAGGTCCCCTGCCACCTGACCTACACCAACGAGAAGGCCCATGCGGCCATCCGCGAGGGCTTCGACCGCTCACCCCTTTTCACCGGCGTCATCCAGGGAACCGGCGCCCGCTACTGTCCGTCCATCGAGGACAAGGTGGCCCGCTTCCCGGACAAGGACCGGCATCAGATCTTCATCGAGCCCGAAGGGCTGGAAAGCCCCGAGGTCTACCCCAACGGCATCCCCACCAGTTTGCCGCTCGACGTGCAGAAGAAGATGATCGCCGCCATCGAAGGCCTGGAAAACGCCCAGATCGTGCGGCCCGGCTACGCCATCGAATACGATTACGCAGACCCCGTGCAGCTCAGGCCCACCCTGGAGACCAAATGCCTGCCCGGCCTCTATCTGGCCGGACAGGTCAACGGCACCTCGGGCTACGAGGAGGCCGCCGCCCAGGGATTGTGGGCGGCCATAAACGCTTATTGCGCCATACGGGGGCTCGCGCCCTTTCTGCCGCGCCGGGACCAGGCTTATATCGCCGTCCTGGTGGACGATCTGGTGACCAAGGGCGCCGTCGAACCTTACCGCATGTTCACCTCCCGGGCCGAGTACCGCCTGCTTTTGCGCGAGGGCAACGCGGACGCCCGCCTGACGCCCCTGGGCCGGGAACTGGGGCTGGTCAAGGACGGACAGTGGACGCTTTTTTCCCGCAAGGCCCAGGCCCTGGAATCCCTTTTTGCCAGCGCGAAAACCGAACGCGTGCGCATCGGTCACGCGCCCGAGGCGTTGCGCCTGCGGCTCGACCCGGACGGGACGAAAAAGACCTTCACGCCCGAGGAAATCCTGAAGCGCCCGGACGTCACGGACGCCGAAGCGGCCATATGCTGGCCCCGTCTGAACGAGGAGGCCCCGGACGTGGCCGGGGAGGCCCGGGTCATGATCCGCTACGAGGGCTATCTGCGCCGCCAGGACGAACTGGCCGCCCGGTTCGGCCGCATGGAGTCCGTCCCCCTGCCGCCGGATATGGACTACGCCCGCATAGCGGGGCTTTCCCGGGAAGTCGTGGAGAAGCTCACGAAAATCGGCCCGCTCACCCTGGGCCAGGCCGCCCGCATCTCGGGCGTGACCCCGGCGGCCATCTCCTGTCTTGAAATCCATCTGAAAAAGCAGGGACTTTTATAGCGGCTCTTGTGGACGTTCCGGGTTTCGCATAGAGTCCCTTTTCATGACAGGTCTTCACATCGGCGCATCCGGTCCCGCGTTCTCGGCCCTGTTCGATCCGGGCTGGCAGGACCGCATGCTCGACAACATCTCCCGCAGCCAGTTTTCTCCCGAGGCCATGGTCATCGCCCTGGTCTTTTTCGGCGGTTTCGCCCTTGTCATCGTGTTCGGCCTGCTGGTGAAAATCGATTTTCGAAAAAAAGAAAAGGACATCCCCCTGACCTGGATCGTGAACAAGGGACGGATACGGGACATCCTGGGCCAAGCCTTGCGCCAGCGCAGCAAGGTCCGCGTGAGCTTTCAACGCGAGGACCGCTCAGCCAAATCCACGGACGCCACCCTGTCCGACTTCTCTTCCGCCGGCCTGACCCTGGACCTGACCTCGCTCACCTCGCTCAATTCCCATTGGACCGGCAAACTGATCGACTGTGATTTCAGACTGCGTCCCGACCCCAAGTCCGAGCGCCAGGTCTTCTACAACTTCACCGTCACCATCGCCGCCGTGACCAAGACGCCGGAGGAATTCATCCGGCTGCGGGTTCAGGTTCCCGAACGCCTGGAACAGGAGCAAAAGCGCTCCTGTCTGCGCATCGAGCCGCCGAGCGGGATGATCCTGTCCCTCCGCCTCTGGACGGAGGACGCGGTGCGCGCTCACGGCCGGGCCGGCGATCCGGCCACCTGGGGACCGCCCTTTCTTGTGATGGACCGCGGCATGCCGGAAGCCATGCGCATGGTGGATTTGTCCGGCGGCGGCATGCGCATGGAGTTCGATACGGCCACGTACAAGACCGAACGCCGGTATTTCGAATCCGCTGGACGCTACCTTGTGGAACTGGATCTGGCGGATCCGGACCGGGAGGGCCCCCATCGTTTTTATCTGTTGGCGCGGATTCAAAACATCTATACGGGAAAGGACGACCCCGCCGTGCGCTCTTTCGGTTTCCGGTTCCTGGCCAGCGGCGTCGAGGCCCCGGAACGCCCGGGTTTGCTCCAGTGGAAAACCGCCGCCGAAAGCGGCGTGCATGAGCTTGACGACTGGGTCTTCAACAGGCATCTGGACCTGTACCGCAGCAAGGGGCTGTAGGAGCCTCCCGGTGTTTTGCATGGACGGGCGGATTCTTCCATGGTATCCGTTCAATATTCATGGCCTTACTCTTTTTTCGTAACGGCGCCGTAACCCGCCGCGCGTAACGGTCATGCCCTCCCTGGCGACCCGGGAAAACCAATTTTATCATGCGTAAGGAGGATCCGCGGTTGGAAGAGGAATCGGAAAGTACCTTCTGGTCCACAATCTCTAAACTCTTTCGGCAAAAGTCAGCCTTATCCGTGGAAGAGCTGATCACGGCGGCGAGCGAGGAGGGAAAAATCATTCCCGAAGACGCCTCCATGCTGCAAAACGTTCTCAAACTCGCGGAAAAACAAGTGGCCGACATCATGGTCCCCCGGACCGACATCGTCTGCGCCGAACTGGACGACGGCATCGACGCCGTCCGCCAACTCATCGTCGAACACGGGCATTCGCGCATTCCGATCTATGAGGACGACCGGGACCATATCCAGGGCGTGGTCTACGCCAAGGATCTGCTCAAGCACCTCTTCGAGCCCCAGGCCGACCAGCCGTCGCTCAAGGAGATCATGCTGACCCCGCTTTTCATCCCCGAGACGCTGAACCTCAAGAAAATGCTGCGCGAATTCCGTTTCCAGAAAAAGCATATCGCCATCGCCCTGGACGAATACGGCGGCACCTCGGGGCTCATCACCCTTGAAGACGTGCTGGAGGAAATCGTCGGCGAGATCGAGGACGAGCACGATCCCACCAAGCCCCTGGAATTCCAGGTCATGAACGACGGGACCATCCTCGTTTCCGGCAGGCACCCCCTGGAGGAGCTCAATGAGGAGCTTGGGGTGAACCTCGATTCCGAGCAGGTGGAAACCATCGGCGGTTATTTGAGCGAACTGGCGGGGCGCGTGCCCAAAACGGGCGAGACCTTTACGCTCGCCGGCAAGCGTTTCACCATCAAGGAAGCTGACAAGCGCCAGATCCGCTGGATTCTCATCGAATCCGCCGACGACCTGGAGTCCGCCGGGGCGTCCCTTACAGACGGCCCGCTCCAGGAACCGGCGTAGCTCCCGTGATCGCAGCCAGCGTTCTCGCCGCGTTGGGCGCCTTTTTCGGCTTCGCCAACCCCCTGGCCCGCGTCCCCGGACTGATTCTGCTGTTCCCGGCGGGGCTCGCCTATATGGCCTATCGGGCGCCGAGCGTCCGCCTGGCCTTGAAGTACGGCTACTGGACAGGATTCGCCGCATCCGTTTGCAGCCTCTACTGGACCGCCATCCCGGTGCATTATTACGGGTTTCTGCCCTGGTGGATGGCGGCGCCCATTCCAGCCCTCATGAGCCTCTACCTGGCGCTTTTTCCCGGCGCCTTCACGGCCCTGGTCCGTTTTTCCCGGGACCGGCTGGCCGTCTGGGCGCTGGGGCTTTTCGCCGGATGCCTGTGGGCCGCCCTGGAGATGCTCCGGGGATCGCTCTTCACGGGCTTTCCCTGGCTGACGGCAGCGGCGGCCCTTGCGCCCTGGCCCTTCGCCATCCAGGGCGCGGCCTACCTCGGCGCCTACGGCCTGTCCGGTTTTCTCGCCGGATGCGCGAGTCTTGCGGTCTTTGGCCGGCGGGGTCCGGCCCTGGCGGGGGCGGGGCTTGTCGTGGCGCTTTTCGCCTGGGGCGCCGTTTCCCTGCGTACCCCGCTTCCCGAGGACGGCGCCTTCACGGCCAGCGTGATCCAGGGAAACGTGGAGCAGGCCCGCAAATGGGACCCGGCCTACCAGGAACAAACCGTGAGCGAATATCTCGCGCTGAGCCAGGCCCAGGCCGACGCGGCGGGCCCCGCGCTCATGGTCTGGCCCGAGACCGCCATGCCTTTTTATCTCCAGAAAACCAGCGAGCTGCGCGACCGGGTGACGGCGTTCGCCCGGGACAACGGGTTGTGCCTGGTGACCGGGGCGCCCGCCGCCGTCCAGTCGGGAAAGGGCTATGTCTTCTTCAACCGGGCCTTCCTGATCGGCACGGATGGAGAACTCAAGGCGTCCTACGACAAGCGGCATCTCGTGCCGTTCGGCGAGTACGTGCCCTTCGGGGATCTTTTCCCCTTCATTTCCAAGCTGGCCCAGGGCGCGGGCGACTTCAAGCCCGGGACCTCCCCCGCTCCCCTGAAATGCGGCGACCTTGCGCTCGGCATGCTCATTTGCTATGAAGCCATCTTTCCGGAGCTCGCCCAGGAACGGGTCGCGGCCGGGGCGAACGTCCTGGTGAATATTTCCAACGACGCCTGGTTCGGCGACTCCCCGGCCCCGAGACAGCACCTTGATCTTTCGCTTCTGCGCGCGGTCGAGCAGGGACGGTACCTCATCCGGGCCACCAACACCGGCGTCTCGGCCTTCATCGACCCCAAGGGACGCGTTCTGGACCACGGCGGCCTGTTCGTCTCCCAGGGCTTGAGCCGGACCGGCGTGGGACGCATCTCGTCCTTGACTTTTTTTCACCGATTCTATGGAATACTCTTCATAAGCATCTTTACGTGCGCCATCATCCTGCCCTTCGCCAGCGGCGTTTTTCCGGCCCTCGGGCCCAGGCGCCCCGGCCGGACCTCAACAATCAACCCCGGGACATAACCAGTCATGCTGCAATATACGGAACTTCGAACCCAGGGCAAAGAGCTGCTTGATAAATTCGACGACCTGTGGAGGCGGCTTTGACCTCGACAAGGATCGCGCCCGTCTGGATGAAATAGAAAAAGAGCTCCTCAAGCCCGGCGCCTGGAACCAGCCCGAGCTCATGACCCCGATCCTGCGTGAGAAAAGCGTTCTTTCCAACAAGATCGCCGATGGCGAAGCGCTGCACGCATCGAAAAACGACCTGGACGAATGGTTGAATCTGGCGGGCGAGGACAACGCCGCGGACGTGCTGCAAGCCCTTAGCGACCAGATCGGGCTGTTTTCCCTGAAACTCGGCGCGGCGGAGATGGCCGCGTTTTTCACCTCCCCGGAGGATTCCTCGGACGCCATCGTGGAAATCCACCCAGGCGCGGGGGGAACCGAGGCCCAGGACTGGGCGGAAATGCTTCTGCGCATGTACCGCCGCTGGTGCGAGCGCCATGAGTTCACGGTGAAATTCCTGGATTACCTGCCCGGCGACGAAGCGGGCGTCAAAAGCGTCACCTTCCAGGCCGCGGGCTCCCACGCCTACGGCCTGCTCAAGGCCGAAAAAGGCATCCACCGGCTCATCCGCATCTCCCCCTTCGACGCCTCGGGACGCCGCCACACCTCCTTCGCCTCGGTGGACGTCTATCCCGACGCGGGCCAGGACATCGAGATCGAAATCAAGGACGACGACATCCGCATCGACCTTTTCAGAGCCAGCGGCCCGGGCGGACAGCACGTCAACAAGACGGACTCCGCCGTGCGCATCACCCACATGCCGTCGGGCATCGTGGTGCAGAGCCAGAACGAGAAGTCCCAGCACCGCAACAAGGAGGCGGCCTTCAAGGTTCTGAAGGCCAGACTCTACCAGCTGGAGCTCGACAAGCTGGCGGCGGACCGGCAGGAGGAATACGCCTCCAAAAACGCCATCGGCTTCGGCAGCCAGATACGGACCTACACCCTGCAACCCTACCGTCTGGTGAAGGACCACCGCACGAATATCGAAAAGGGCGATGTGGAGGCCGTGCTGGACGGCGACCTGGATACATTCATTCGGGGATATTTGCTGCGGTAACCGCGCGCGGCCGCGCCAGGACGGGATACGTTCCCGCGCGCCCTTGCCGTCCCCGGAAGCGAAAGCGAACGCCTTATGGACGTAACCAAAGACAAAGACGCGATCCTTGCTGAGCTCAAATCCCTGCGCGAGGCGGTGCGCCAGGACGCGGGGTCCAAGAAGGCTCCGGGACTGATGCTGCTGCGTCTTGTCTCCGGCCTTGGCCTCAAGGACTGGGAAAGGATCGCGGACAGCCAGAACCTCCAGGACTGGCTCGCCCTGCCCCTGGACGACGATCCGCTGCCCTACTTAAGGCGCATCCAGGAAACCATCCGCGAGCTGTCGTATCTGACCGAGCACGACCATCTGACCAAGCTTTCCAACCGGGGCGCCTTCGACCGGGCGCTCAAGTCCGAACTGGACCGGGCCCACCGGGGCGCCACCTCGTTAAGCCTCGCCATTCTGGATCTGGATGATTTCAAGAAAATCAACGACGCGTACGGCCATCCCTGCGGGGATGAAGTCTTGAAAGCCGCCGCCCAGGCCATCTACAAGGCCAAGCGGACCTATGATTACGCCGCCCGCCTGGGCGGGGAGGAATTCGCCCTGATCCTGCCGGGCGTGGGCATGACGCAGGCGACGGCCATGCTCGACCGGTTGCTGCAAGCCGTCCGCAAGCTTGAGGTTCACTGCCCCGGCGCGAACAACGCCCCGCGCGTGACCATTTCCGCCGGGCTCGCCTGCACCAAGGGCAAGCTGCCCATCTCGCCGGAGCGGCTGGTCGGTCTGGCGGACAAGGCCCTGTATCAGGCGAAGAGCCAGGGCAAGGACCAGGTGGTCAAGGCGCCCATCATCGATCTGGCGGCGCCGCCGGACCGGACCATCGTGCGCGCGGACGAGAAACAATTCCTCTTCACAGGTTCAACCAAAGGATAAGCCAGCGCCATGAGCAACACCGCCATCAATCCCAAACCGACCTTGAGCGTGGCCGTCCTGAGCGGAAAGGGCGGCGTGGGCAAGACCAATCTGGCCCTCAACCTGGGCTACGCCCTCTATAAAACCGGCCACAAGCTCCTGCTCATGGACTTCGATATCGGCCTGGCCAACATCGACGTGCTCATGGGGCTGTCTCCGGAAAAAAACCTGCAGGACCTTTTCCAGCCGGACACCGAGGCTTCGGACGTGGTCTACCCCATCGAGGAAAACGGCTTCGACTTTCTCCCCTCGGCCAGCGGCGTGCCGGAGCTTCTGGAGATGGACGACGACATGCGCGAGGCCCTTTTCGGGAAGCTCAACCTCACCTTCAACAGCTACGACTACCTGTTCCTCGATCTCGGCGCCGGCATAAGCCAGACCGTCCTGTCCGTGGCCTCCATGAGCCACATGCCCATCCTGATCGTCACCCCGGAGCCCACCTCCCTGACGGACAGCTACGCGGTGATCAAGGTGCTCAACACCCAATACGGGCTTACGGACTTCAACGTCCTGGTCAACCAGATCGACGCCGCCAACGAAGGGAAATTGACTTTCGACCGCTTGAACGGGGCCTGCGGCCGGTTTCTCGGCATCGAACTCAATTATCTCGGCGGAGTGCACAGCGACCCGTCCGTGCCCGAGGCCGTCCGGCGCCAGACGCCTCTGATGAAATTCGCTCCGCGCTGCAAAGCGGCCCAGGATATCCTGAACGCCGCCGTGAAAATCCATCGCTACCGGCAAAACAACGAGGACAGGCTCAAACAGGAGCATGTCCTGCGAAAAATCGCGGCGCCCCAAAGCTAACGCTTGACTTTTACCCTGTTCATTCGGCAATTGTATCAAATACATGGAAGGCTCTATCCGTCCCTGACCGCGCCGGGCGCAAACGCCCGCCGGCAAACCCTCCAGAGGAAGAAGGCATGAACAAGAGCGAGCTCATCAAGACCCTGGCCGAAAAGCGCGACCTCCACGTGGACGAGGCGTCCGACATCGTCAACGCGTTCATCGACGCCGTGAAGCAGGCGCTCATCGAGGAAGACAGGGTGGAAATCAGAGGATTCGGCAGCTTCAAGATCAAAAGCTACAAAGGCTACACCGGCCGCAATCCCAAGTCCGGGGACGTGGTCAAGGTCGCGCCCAAGAAGCTGCCCTTTTTCCGTCCGGGAAAAGAACTCAAGGAATTTCTTAACCAATAATTCGAGGAAGCATGTTGTTCGTTACGCGTCTTTTCGCCGTCCTGGCGGGGCTCCTGTTATTGTCGGGAACTTGTCTCGCGGCTTCGCCGCTGACCATCGTCTATTCCGGTAACAATTTCGGCAACGTGCGCCCCTGCCCTTCCTGAGGCGGGCATACCATCGGCGGTTTGGCCCGGCGGGCCACCGCGCTTAAGGATTTGCGGGAATCCGGCAAGACCAGGGGGCCCCTGCTCCTCATCGCCGGTCCCTACGAATTTCTCCCCTACGACGACTCCGAAAAACGACCGGATGCGAAAGACCTCAATCCCCTGGCCCAGGCGTTTGAACGCTTCTCCTACGACGCGTTCTGCCTGGCGCCCGAAGAGGCCGAGGCGCTTACAAGCCAGGGCGTCGCCATCCCAAAGGACTGGATCGTGCTCGGCCCGGAACCCCAGTCGCGCATCATCAAAAAGGACGGCCTGACCATCGCCGCGCTCTTTTTTCCCATGCAGGAAAAAATGAACGAGCCTCCCTCGGACAAGCTTATGGATAAGGTCTCGCGCGCCGCCAAGGAATTGCGGGACAAGGCGGACCTGGTGGTGGGCGTCAGCCCCTGGGGGCTCAACGCCGAGGAGACCTTCACCAAGCTCAAAAAGGGCGCCGTGGACATCCTCCTGGGCGCGGGTCCCGGCAGCGGCATCTACGCCCGGGCCGAACCCTACGGCGAATCCATCTGGACCCGGGCCTACCCCAAGGGCAAGGCCATCAACGAACTGGAGCTTCTGGCCCTGCCGGACAGGAATCAGGGAAAAGACAAGTCTTCCTGGGAACTCAACGCCAATTTCAAGGCCGTGGTTCTGCCCCTGGACGACAAGCTCGCGGCGGACCAGGAAATCGACAAGCTGTTCTGACCAGGCGCCGTCCGGTGCGCCCCAAAAGGGCTTCCTCGTCACGGCGGGGAGGCCCTTT
>CALGYO010000137.1 GCA_937934715.1 uncultured Desulfovibrionaceae bacterium
GCGACCCCCGAGATCTACACTCTTTCCCTACACGACGCTCTTCCGATCTTCTCGAAGACGCGCAAGCATGCCCCGCGAAGCCCGGTAGAGGTTTCTGCGGAAGGGTGGGGGATGGAGGTCTGGAGGAAGGGGGCGGGGAACCGCTCTTGCCCCAGAAGAGGGGTTCCCCTCCCCCCTCCTCCGGCGCGCCACAGGCGCGTCGCCTCTTTACCGGCGGGGGTATTGCGGGTAGTATAGGCCCATGGACCAGTACCTTGCGGATTTACACATTCATTCCAGGTATTCACGCGCCACGAGCAAGGGGCTTACGCCCAGGAATCTGGCCGCCTGGGCCGACGTGAAAGGCCTGACCGTGGTAGCCAGCGGGGATTTCACCCACCCCGGCTGGCTCGCCGAATTGGAGGAAAGCCTTGTCCCCGACGGGACAGGGCTTTTTCGTTTGCGGGAGGCCTCGGACCTGTCCGGGGAGGTCCCCTGGCTCGAAACCGAGCCGAGGGCCAGGGCCCGCTTCATCCTGTCGGCGGAAATAAGCTCCATCTACAAGCGCGGCGGCAAGGTCCGCAAGGTGCACAATCTGGTCTACGCGCCGAGCTTCGACGCGGCCAGAAAGCTCAACGCCAAGCTCGCCCGGGTGGGCAACCTGGAGTCCGACGGCCGTCCCATCCTGGGGCTGGACAGCCGGCATCTGCTGGAGATGGTCCTTGAGACCGATCCCCTCATGTATCTCATCCCGGCCCACATCTGGACGCCCTGGTTCTCCCTGTTCGGCTCCAAATCCGGCTTCGATTCCGTGGAGGAGTGCTACGGCGCTTTGGCTTCGGAAATTTTCGCCATGGAGACCGGGCTCTCCTCGGACCCGGAAATGAACTGGATGCTCTCGGCGCTCGATCGCTTCAAGCTGGTCTCCAACTCCGACGCCCATTCCGGGGAAAAACTCGGCCGGGAATGCAATCTGTTCAGCGGCGACCCGTCCTACGAGGGCATGTACCGGGCCTTGCGGGGCGAGGGGGTGGGGCCGAAATTTCTGGGCACGGTGGAGTTTTTCCCGGAAGAGGGCAAATACCATCTGGACGGGCACCGGACCTGCGGCGTGGTCATGGAGCCGCTGGAGGCCAAGTCGCGGGGCGGCAAATGCCCGGTCTGCGGCAAGCCCCTCACCCAGGGCGTCCTGCACCGGGTGCTGGATCTGGCGGACAGGCCCGCCCCGGTCAAGCCGGACGGCCATCCCGGGTTCACCTCGCTCATCCCCTTGAACGAACTCGTTTCCGAAGTGATCGGCGCCGGGGCCCAGACCAAGAAGGCGCGGAGCTTTTTGGCCCGGCTTCTGGCCCGGTTCGGCTCGGAGCTGGCCATCCTGCAACGGGTTCCGGCCGAGGATCTGGCCAAGATGGACCGGGTCCTGGCTGAGGCCGTGGCCAGGATGCGGCGCGGGCAGGTGCTGCGCGAGCCCGGCTTCGACGGCCAGTACGGCCGCATCCACGTGTTCACGGCGGAGGAGCGCCGGGATTTCAAGGGCGGACGGATTTTCCCGGCCGCCCCCCAGACCGGGGAAAAGGCCGCGGCCGCCCCCGAACGGCGCGTTTCCCGCCGCGCGAGCGCGGCCGCCCCAAGCGCCGCCCCGAGGGGCGATGACGAGACGGGGGAACCCGAGCCCGCCCCGGAACCCGAACCGGCCCCGGCCGGACTGAACGGCGCCCAGAAGGACGCCGTGGCGGCCAGGGATGCGCACATTCTGGTTCTGGCCGGACCGGGCACGGGCAAGACCCATACCCTTATCGCCCGCATCGAAGCCCTGCTTGCGGCCGGAGAGGCCCCCCAGTCCATCCTGGCCCTGACGTTCACCCGCCGGGCGGCCGAGGAGCTGCGCGAGCGCATCGCCTCGGGCAGGCCCGAAGGCGCGGCCGCGCCCCGGGCGGACACCCTGCACGCCATCGCCTACGAATTCTGGACCGAGTCGGACGGCGAACCGCCCGCGCTCATGAACGAGGATGCGGCCAGGCGCCTTTTCGCCGAGGTCAACCCCGAGCTGCGCGGAGCCAAGCTCAAGGCCGCCTGGCAGGCCCTGCAGATCGCCCGGGAGACCATGCGCTTCGACAAGGGCGACATCGTACGCGCGGACGCCCCGGCCGGGCGCGCACCGGCGGCCGAACCGGAACACCGGCATTTCTTCGCCGGTCCCGGGCCGGATTCCGGCGAAGCGGCCGGTCTCGAGGAACAGGCCGAGCGCTACGCCCTGCAAAAAGCCTCCTGGAATCTGGTGGATTTCACCGATCTCCTGGAATTCTGGCTTGAAAAGATCCGGGTGGGCAGTTTCAAGACGCCCTACGCCCACATCCTGGTGGACGAGGTCCAGGACCTCACTCCCCTGCAACTGGCGGTCATCCAGGCCCTGGCGGCCGCCTCCGGCGCCGCCGTCTTCGCCATCGGCGACCCCAGACAATCCATCTACGCCTTTCGGGGCGCGGCCAAGAACGCCCGGGCCGAACTCGAACGCTTCTGGCCCGATCTGCGCGTGGTCGGGCTCACGGAGAACTACCGCTCGGCCCAGTCCGTCCTGGACCTTTCGGCCGGACTGTTCCGGGGCGGCGGCCGGCTCACGGCCATGTCCCGGCGCGCGGACGAGGATTTCGGCGAAATCCAGCTGTTCAAGGCGCCCACGGCGGGCAGCGAAATTTCCTGGATCGGCGAGCGCATCCGGCGTCTTCTGGGCGGCGCGTCCCTGACGCTCGCCCGCGACCTGGGCGCGCGGACCCTAAGCCCGGGCGACGTGGCCGTGCTCGTGCGCTTTCACGCCCTGGCCGCTCCCATCCATCGCGGCCTGACCCGGCTCGGCATCCCCTGCTCCATGCCCGAGGCCGAGGCCTTCTGGATGGAACCCCGGGTGCGCGTCATCCTGGACGCGGCCTCGCGCCTGCTCGGCATGGCGGGCCTTCAGGACGGAACGCCCCTTTCCTGCCCGGACAGGGTCCTGGCCAAGGGGCCGCTGGCCCTTTCCGCCTACCTCGACGAAATCGAGCCCTTTGACCGGCTGTTCTGGCAAAGCCCGCAATTTCGGGCCATGTGCCGGGGGTATGACCAGCACGGCGGCTGGGCCGGGCTCATCAGCCACGTGAACGCCCAGACCGAACTGGAGCTTGTGAGCAGGAAGGCCGAGAAGGTCCGGATCATGAGCCTGCACGCCTCCAAGGGGCTGGAGTTCGAGGCCGTGTTCCTGCCCGCCCTGGAGGACGGCCTGGTTCCCTTCGCGGGCACGGATTTTTTGACGGGCAAGGCGGCCGGGGCCGAGGAGCGGCCGGACGAGGACGAGGAGCGCCGCCTGTTCTACGTGGGGCTGACCCGAGCCAAAAGCCGCCTGTTTATAAGCCACGCCGCCAAGCGGGAGCTGTTCGGCCGTCTCATGATGCTCAAACCTTCGCGGTTTCTCGAAGGCCTTTCCCTGGACGCGGTCAAGAAATCCTCCCTGGTGGCCCGCAAGGTGAGCCAGGAAAAACAGCTCAACCTGATCTGAGCCGCCGGGACGACCAAAGACCGGCGCAGGACCGGCGCAGGACCAACGCGGCCGCGACGCAGGACCGCTGTTCACGCGACGCGTTTCCCGTTGAAACCAGGTACGGCCGGGGGGAAGCGATCTAGGGGAAAAACCGGTAGATATAGCGCTCGTAGGCGCGGCACATCCTCTTGGCGGCGGGCGCGGCTATGCCGAAATCCTTCAACCGGCAATACATGTGCAGCGGGTTCAGCATGTGCTGCATGGCGCTTCGAAAACGTCTCATCAAGCCACTCCGTTGAAAAAACCGGATGCCCGGAGCCGGGGTCCCCATTGGCAAGAGCGCCCCGGGAAACGGGAATGAATGGGACTGCTCTATACCAAGACAAGGCGTTTCACAAGAATGGTAATGAAATTTTATTGCAAGGCATTCCGGCATGTTGACGGCTAAGGGCAAGGAAACGTCCGCCCGGCTGGCCGCGCCGAGTTACGTCGTCCCGGCGGGCGTCGTTGAAAACTGCCGCTTCCTCGCCCCGCATTTTCAGGACATCGGCCTGTATTTTCTGGAAGTCCAGCCCTGCCTGGACTACCGCGCTGAGGATTTGCCCGGAAAAGGGGATGCGGCGCGCTTTCATGTCCATCTCCCCCTGGATCTGCCCTGGGACCAGGGGGCGGGGACCGTGTTCGCCCTGGTTTCCCGGCTGTGCGACAAAATTGTCCATCTCTCGCCTTGGGGGTATGCGCTGCACCCCCCCGCCGGGATGGCGCCGGACGCATCAAACAGGAACCTGGCCGAATTCGCGGACCTGTGGCGGCGGGCCGGACGCGATCCCGCGGATATTCTGCTGGAGAACGTGGAAGGCGCCGGGGCGCGGCGTCTTTTTCCCGCCGCCTGGGACTGCGGTTTCAGCCTGTGCCTGGACCTGGGCCACATGCTGGCATATGCTCAGGAGGATATCCTTTCCCTGCCCGGCGTTTTCGCCCGCACGCGCATGCTGCACGTCTATGCGCCCTTCGATCCTTCCCGGCCGGAGGACATGGCGCTCGTGGGCAGGGGGCACCGCCACCGGGCGCTTTCGGCGCTCGACGGAAAAGGACGGGCGCTTTTGCGGGATTTGCTTGAAAACGCGCCGTGCGATGCGGCCGTCATGCTAGAGGTGTTCAGCGAACGCGATATGGCGGCGAGCCGCGAGGCGCTCTTCGCGATGACGGGAGAATGGGGGATGACGTTGTGATCCGGTTGGTGCTCGGCGGCGACAAATCGGGCAAATCCGCCTTCGCCCTGTCCCTGTTGCGGGCCGGAGCCGCGCCGCGTCTTCTGGCGGTCACGGGCCGGGCCCTGGACATGGCCTTCCGGGAGCAGATCCAGGCTCACAAGCGGGAGCGTCCGGCCGATATCCCGGTGGCCGACTGCGGGCCGCATCTGGCCCGGGTCTTTCTGGAAAACAAGGGCCGGGGCGGGACGGTGCTCGCGGACAGCATGGATTTCTGGCTTTTTTCCAACATGGAGTCCGCTGGTTTGGGAAAAGCCCGGGAGGAGCTTTTAAAGAGCCTGGAGCCTTACGCCGGGACAGATGCGCCGGACGCCATCCTGGTCAGCGTGGAGGCGGGGCTCGGGGCCATCGCGGAGAGAGCGGGCGTGCGGGCCTTTGTCCGCGAACTCGGCGCCCTCAACCAGGCCCTGGCGGCCATGGCCCACGAGGTGCATCTCGTGGTGGCGGGATTGCCCTTGCGGCTCAAAGGGAAATGACATGACGTACTTCAGGCGGCTCGGGACGGATATGGCGGGCATGTGCAAATGCATGACCCGGGACGAGAGATGGCTCATCATCATAAACGCCGATCCCGACGCCATGGGTTCGGCCATGGCGCTCAAGCGCATCATGGCCCGCCGGGTGGCGGAGGTGGACATCGCCTCCATCAACGAGATCAAGCGGCCGGACAACCTGGCCATGATCCGTTGCCTGCGCATCCCGCTTCTGCCGTTCTCCAAAAATCTGGCCGCCAAATACGACCGCTTCGCCATCGTGGATTCCCAGCCCCACCACAACGAGGCCTTCGCGGGCCGGGACTACGGCATCATCATCGACCACCACCCGCCCGGGCCGGACAAGCCCGCCGAGGGCGCCTTCGTGCGCATCCGGCCGGATTACGGCTCATGCAGCGCCATTTTGACGGAATATCTCTACAACCTGAAGATCCGGCCCGGAAAACTCCTCGCCACCGCGCTGCTCTACGGCATCAAGACCGACACCCAGAGTTTCGAGCGGCATTTCACCGACGCGGACGTCAAGGCGTTCAGCTATCTGCACAAATACTCCAGCAAGCTCATCCTGCAAAAGATCGTGCACAGCGAATACAAACGGGAATGGCTGAAATATTTCTCCCGGGCCTTCCGCAAGATGCTGTTCGTGGGAAAACGCGGCCTGTTCGTCTACATGGGCAGGCTCGAAAGCCCGGACATTCTGGTGATCCTGGCGGATTTCTTCACCCGGGTGCACGGGCTTTCCTGGGACATGCTGTGCGGCGCCTGCGAAAAAAAGGCCGTGGCCATCTTCCGGGGCGACGGCCTGTCCGGGGACATGGGCAAGCTCGCCCAGAAGACCTTCGGGGACATCGGCTCGGCGGGCGGACACAAGGCCATGGCCCGGGCCGAGATCGACATCGCCAAACTCGAGGGCGAGGACCCGGAGTCCTTTTTCTACCGCCGCCTTACCGGCTCACGCCTGCCCGCCGGATTCCGTGACGTGAAAACGCCCTGATCCCGCGGCCCGCTAGCCCCGGACCGCCGTCACGCCCGCAAGGCAGGTGAAGTCGCCGTAGCCCACGAACCCGAGCTCCATGTCCGCCATCCAGGCGGCCGTGAAGGACCGGCGGTCCGCGCTCCAGACCCGGCGCACGGCGGGCGCAATGGCCGGATCCAGACAGTAGCCGCCCCCGGACGGCGCGGGCCGCATGATGGTCGCGAGCTCCTCCACCGTGGGCAGGCGCCAGTCGTCGAAGCCGCCGAAACGGCTTGCGCAAAGCATCGCCACATACTCCGCAGCCTCGGTCCATTCCAGGGGAAATTCCGCGCCCGCCCGCTGCCAGACGAGCCCCGTGGCCGGATCGGCCGCCAGACCTTCCGTCTCCAGGCCGAGCTCGCCGCAAACGTACTCGCGCGGCCGCCACAACTCGTCCAGGCGAAAACACGCCCTGGCCTCCTCAGGCCGGACCTTGACCGGCGCCTTGCGCGGCCGGACCCGTTTCAGACACGGCGCCTCGCGACCTGACGGCGCGTCCCCGGCCAGGGAACAGACCGCCTCGATGCGCCGGGAAAACGCCTCGTACAACTGGTCCAGCGCGCCGAGCATGTCCCGGGCGCTTGCGAAACGCTCCTCCCGTTTCCCGCTTGCGGCCTTGCGGAAAAACGCGTCCCAATCCGCGTCAAGATCCGGGTTGAGCGAGGAGGCGTCCGGCGCGCGCCTGATCCCGTCCTCGGGCAGACAGCCGGTGAGCATGCGGTACAGCATGATCCCGATGGCGAACAGATCGGCCCGCGCGTCCGCGCCGTCCGGGTCGTCCTCCTGTTCGGGCGCGGCGTAATACGGCGAGCCCACCTTGAGGTTGGCCGGTCCCTGATAGCGCTCGCCCCGGGCTTTCGAGAGCCCGAAATCCGTGATTTTCACCACGTCCTGGTCCGTCAGGAGGATGTTGAAGGGCTTCAGGTCCCGGTGGACCATGCCCGCGTGGTGCAGCCTGGCCGCGCCTTCGAGGATCTGCCGGGCGTAGGGGACGGCCCGGAAAACCGGCAGAATGCGCGAGGGCGCCTCCACCCGGTAGCTCTCGCCGATGACCTGGCCCAGGTTGTCGCAATAATACTCCATGAGGAAAAAAGGACGCCCTCCGTCCTCGCCGTAATCCCACACGTCCACGATGTTGGGATGGCGCAGCCCGCCCAGGGTGGCCGCCTCGGCCCGGAATTGGCGGACGAGCGTCTCCCGGCCCCACAGGGCCTCCACGGTTTCGTCCGGCGCAAGGACCTTGAGGGCGGCGATCTTTCCGGTCACGGGCATCCGGACCTTGTACACCGCGCCCATGCCCCCCCGGCCGAGCAGTCCTGTGATCTCGTATTTCCCGATTCGCTTCACGAACGCCTCCGCATGGGTGGCGGGTATCATATCGCGCCTGAGGATTAAAGGGCGCCGCCGCGCCGGTTACGCCGCCCCCCACTGGCCGCGCGGACCGATCACGGATATGAAAGAGCCCACGGAGGCGGCCATGACGGATATGACCCAGGAAGACAGGGATGCCCTGCGAGAAGCCAAAAAACTCCTGGAAAGCCAGGGGATCGCGGCGAAATTGACCAATTATCTCGGCTCCGGCCTGGAACGGGGGCTGAAGAAAATACCCCCCAAATACGCCGGTCTGGTGGACCAGACCGTGAAAAAAGCCCTGGGCAAGGGGCTGGACGCGGCCATCTTGAGCCTGGGCAAGGGACCGCGAACCGGGGCGGCCGGAAAACGCGGACTCTTGCTGCACAAGGCCGCCGCCGGGGTGACGGGCGGGGTGGGCGGCTTCTTCGGCCTGGCCTCGGTTCTGGCGGAGCTGCCCGCCTCCACGGTCATCATGCTTCGGGCCGTGGCGGACGTGGCGGCCCAGAACGGCGAGGACCTGTCCGACCCGGAGACCAGATTGTCCTGCCTGGAAGTCTTCGCCCTGGGCGGTCCGGGAGACCAGGACGACGGGGTGGAGACCGGCTATTTCGCGGTGCGCGGCGCGCTCGCCGCCTACCTGCGCACGGCGTCCGGGGCGCTTGGGGCCGCCGCCTCGGCCGACGCGGGCGCGCCCGCCCTGGCCAAATTCATCAACCAGGTCGCGGCCCGATTCGCTCCGGCCGTTACCGACAAACTGGCCGCATCCCTGGTCCCCGTGGCGGGGGCAGTCTCCGGCGCGGCCGTCAACGTCATCTTCACCAGACATTTCCAGAATATCGCCCAAGGCCACTTCGCCGTCCGCCGCCTGGAACGCCGCTACGGCAAGGAAACGGTTCGCGCGGCCTACGAAGAGCTGTGAGGGGAGGAGGCGTCTGAAGGCGCGCTGGAGGAAGGAGGCGGGGAACCCCTCTTTTGAGAGGAAAGAGCGGTTCCTCGCCTCCTTCCTCCAGGCCTTTATTCCCCACCCCTCCGCAAAACCGCAATCAAGACTTGTTCCGCGCGAGGCCTAACATCGTTCGACGCCAGGGGGAATGCCCCGGCATCGAATGGATGAAGGCGAACCGTCGCTCATAAACGCGGACCGCCTGTCAGGGCCCGGCCCCTGGGAGGCGTAACGCCACGACGTTATTGCGTGAATAAAGCCAATTAAACGAGCCTGTTAATTCATAGGGATGACGACAACGGCCTTCGTTGTCTTGGCCTTCTCCAAAGTGAAATCGATTCCTCCAGTTGTCGTATTGGCATTAACGACTATATCCGTTCTTTTTGACCAATCCGTTACGTTATCATAATAATGCGACATTCCATTGTAATACACATAACATGTATAATGAGTAGCAGGAATTAGCCCGCCGATGGTGAAAGTCCCATCCTGAGAAGTATTTGTATTTCCATCACTTCCATCGGAGTATGGTGAGTAGCAGCTAACATATTGAGAAATTACTGGCGTACCATCTGAGTATAACACCTTTCCTGAAATAGCTCCACCGCCGGAATCAATAACAGGATTGATTGTAATTGTGTCAGTATCACTGACAAGAAATGGTTTTGTAAATCTAGGCGCCTTAGCAGTTATCTCGCTAGATATGTAGTAATATTTCATATCATAGAGGTTACCACTCTGCGCAGAAAATGTATAATATCCTGTATAGTATAGTGTACAAGAGTAATTTCCATTTGAATCTGAAGTTGCGGTCCAATACGTATAACCGTCAACTCCAACTGAGTACACCTTAATCGTGGCGCCGGATATGGCATTCCCGTTGCCGTCCTTAACCACGCCGGAGACTGTGCCCGCCGTAGCGATCTGACAGGTCGCAAACAATATCGCCGCAATAATTCCAATGATACGCCATGTCTTATTCATGAAATACCTCCTGTTCGTAGCAGATGATAACCCCGTTTTCATCCGGGGAGCCGCAATCGACGCGCCTGACGACGTTTTTTGAGGAGGAAGCGCTGTTGCTCATCGGGGCTTCCGCGGGCATGCGTTCAATTATCATATGAATTTTGGAGGAATTCTTCTCTCCCGCCTGAGATTCCTGCGCCATGGCGCTCGAACATGCTGCGCACAGCAGGCATAAGACGCCGGAGATGACGCTCACCGCCTTTGACATGAGGCCTCCTTTGATGTGGAATGAACCGCTCGGCGGGAATCTAGAATCAATGAAGAGTTTTTGTCAACGCATGCCTGCTTATTTCCGCCATAACGTATGCCAACAAGTAGGGATTCTTAATGGCGAGACGCTGCCTTGTCCATGCTTCAACATATTTCCTTCGCTTGTGGTAGGAATTCTATCAACCCCTTGGTTTGAAGAATGAAACTCTTGCGCCCGCAATACGAATACAATACTGCCGAGCTCCCCGAGCCTACGGGCAGAACAAGCTGTTTCCTGGAAAGAAGGAGTCTCCGACTCCACCAATGCTTTCTTCCCGCGAAAACAACCGCTCCTGACCATGGGCGACGTCCTGAGCGCAAATATGACCGGATTTCCTTGCAACCTGGCCTGAAGCGCATTATTTAATGTGACGCAAACCCTAACGGAAACTTTCAGGAGGAATCCTTATCATGACGCAACAGTATCATTCCATGGACTACGCGCGCCCCAAAGCCGAAGCGCTGAACGCCTTCATGCGGGGCGTCTACGGATGGATGTGCATGGGTCTTGGGGTGACCACGGTGGCCGCGTATTGGGTCGCGTCCAGCCAGACCATGATGCAGTTCATTCTGGGCAACCAGATCGTCTTCTTCGGCCTGATCATCGCGGAATTCGCCCTGGTCATCACCATCAGCGCGGCCATCCGCAAACTCTCCGCCGGAGCGGCCAGCGGGCTCTTTCTGCTCTACAGCGCCCTGAACGGCCTGACGCTCTCCTCCATTTTCATGATCTACGCCCAGGCCACCATCATGAGCGCCTTTCTGGTCAGCGCGGGCATGTTCGGCGCCATGAGCATCTACGGGCTGGTGACCAAAAAGGATCTGACCTCCTGGGGCAGCTTCCTGTTCATGGGGCTCATCGGCATCATCATCGCCTCGGTCGTGAACATCTTCGTGAAAAGCTCGGCCATGAGTTCCGTCATCTCCTACATCGGGGTGCTGGTGTTCGTGGGACTGACCGCATACGACACCCAGAAGCTCAAAATCATGGGCGAAACCGCGCCCATGGGAGACGGGACCGCCGTGCGCAGGGGAACCATCCTCGGCGCCTTGACCCTCTATCTCGACTTCATCAACCTGTTCCTCATGATGCTGCGCATTTTCGGCGGCAGCAGGGACTAGCCCCGCCACGAAACGACAAGGGGGGGAGCCTCGGCTCCCCCTCCGCTTGCTGACATCGTCCCGTTGCCCGGACCGTGTTCAAGGTTCGGGAGCAAGGCCTGAAAAAAGCCAGGACCGGCGCGTTGCCCGATACGCGCGGGGCTGGCTTTTTTGCTTGAGCGCGGCGAGGGGCCTCTCTTGCGCAACGGGTTGGGAAAGAGGCCCTCGGCGGCCAAGAGCTCGCGTCCCTCGAAATCCCATACGCATTGCAAACGGTTCTCTTCGCCGGATCAAACAGCGGCGGACTGCGGCGAATTGCGCATCGTTCTCTTTTTGATTGCGCCGTCTTCGCATGGCTGACGCCGTTTCGACGCGAGAAGAATGCGCGGCGCCGGCGGCCGGGCCAGCAAGGCGCGTAAGATCCGGATTCAGGAGACGGGACGAAACAGGCGGAAAGAAAGGGCGGGGTCGTATCGCGTCCTTGAAGAACATGCCGCTGCGCTTCAAGGAAAAAAGAGAAAATGCTCGCGGAGCATCCTCAATGTTCGCATCCGCTTTTTTTGAGGACGCGAACGAGTGTCGCGTCCTCGAAAAACATGTTCATGTTTTTCGAGAAAAAAACAACTCTTCCAGCGTATTGCCCGCAAGACAAACGTCCACCTTCTTCGTGGACGCCGCGCTAGACGGCCCAGGCGGAGCCGGAGCGGCGGGGGCCGGAACAGAAGCGCATGGCCAGTTCGTAGGCGAGATTCACGTCCTTCATCATCTCCTCGTCCCCGCCCAGGTCCGGGTGGTACATGCGGGCCATGTTGCGGTAGGCGGATTTGATGTCGTTCGCATTGCAGGGATAGTCCAGGCACAGGATGTCGTAGGCGCTTTTGAGGTTCATCTCGCCGCGTCTGGCGGCGGCGCGTCCGCGTTCCTGGCGTTCGCGATTGACCGTGTGATCGGCTTTCTTCTCGCGTCCGGCCTGGGAGGCTCCGGCCGAGCCCTGGGCGCCCGCGCCGTAATGCGCGCCGTACCCCGGACGGGCGCTTTGCCCGGCGGCGCCGCCGAAACGGTTCTGGCGGGCGCTGTCCGAGGAATAGGACGAGTCGAAGCGGGTCCGGTCGCGTTTGAAGCCGCTGAAGGCTTCGCTTGAGGCTTTTTGGGAGGAAAAGGTTTTCGAGGAGGAGGATGCGGAGGAAGCGCCTCGGGAAAACGCGCTCTTGAACTCGGTTTTCCGTTCCCCGCCGGATTCCCGGTATGGCCCGCCGGTCTTGGCCTTTGCGCCGAAGCCCGTCTGGGCCCTGGCCCTGAAGCGGTCGCCAGCTCCGGCAGCCCCGGTCGCGCCAGCCGCGCCGGCCGCGCTCTCGGTCCTGGCGGACTGGAATGCCCCGGCCCCGGAAAAAACGCGGCTGTTGCAGGTTCCGCCCCGGGCCTGGGCGCCGCGAAACGCGCTCTTGAAGCCGCCGCCCGAAGCCGCGCCCGACGCTTTCCTGTCCTTGGTCCAGTTGCGGCAGCTGTTTTTCGCGGAACGCAGATTGTGCAACACGCCTTGCAAATGGACGAGAATCTCCTGCAGGATGCTTTTCGTCCTGTTGAGCTGCTCTTCCAAGGCGAGCCAGTCCGTTTTCTGGAAAGCGCCGCGCTTTCCGAAACGATCCTTGTCTGATCGCGTTCCGCTATCCATGATCCCCGCGACGCATCGCGCCCGTAAAAAAGGAAAACGCCCCCCGGCGCCTGCGACGCCTGGGAGCGTGGAACGTTCCTGTTCTTGCGTAGTTCATTTTTCTCGAGTGCTCTCGCGTTTCATGGGATTTACTGGATTACGAATGCAAGCGCAAGCCTTATCTCCCCTCGCGATCCATGGCGCTCGTCAGGGTTTGTTGGTCTTGGTTGTTCTTAAAATGCCGCAGGCCCAACCTCTTCCCACGAAATTGATGACAGGCCCGGCGTTTTTTTGTATTCTTGGTAGGCATGTTGTCAGGCGGAACGTTTTTCCAAGGGCCGCCGTTACGATCGACCACAACGACCTTCCCGAGGATGCGTTCCTATGAAGCCTACCGATGCCGAAGTCGCCAAGCCTTTTGTCGAAGCGACCAAACACGTCCTGAGCATGATGGCTCAAATCAATCCCAAGCCCGGCAAGCCCTATGTGAAAAAAGCGGATTCAGCAGCGGGCGACGTGACGGCCATCGTGGGCCTGACGGGAGACAAGCACGGCAGCATCTCCATCACCTTCACGAAAAAATGCGCCGTGGCCCTGGTCAAGAACATGCTTGGCGATGATGTGCAGGACATCATCCAGGACGCCAAGGACGCGGTGGGCGAGGTCACCAACATGATTTCCGGACAGGCGCGCGCCGGCCTGAGCCAGATCGGTCTCAACATGCAGGCCTCCACCCCGACCATCATTTTCGGCGACAAGCATACCGTCAGCCATGTTTCCAGCGGTCCGGTCATCGCCATTCCCTTTGGAACGGATTTCGGTGAATTCACCCTGGAGTTTTGTTTCGAGTAGACCGGGAGCGCCCCGCGCCGGGAGGGCGGCCGGCAAACGCCAACGAGACCCCTTTGATCCACGCCCGCACGACTGTTTCATCCAAATATCCAAGGTGGACGCCGGGCGGACGCCCTTTGTACGCGTTTCTTGTCTGCGTCCTCACGTTCCTCTTGGCGCTGCCGGGCGTTTCGTCCTACGCGCAGACCGAAGATCCCGTCTCCACCGCCTTCAGCCTCTACCGCCCGCCCCCGTCCCAGGACAGCCCCCTGATCCTGGTCCTGTGGGTCGATCCCAAGCCCGGCTGGCACGCCTACAGCCACACCCCGGGCGAAAGCGGCCAACCGCTCCAGGCCGCGTTCCATCTGGCCTCCGGCGGTCCGCCCCTGCCCGTCTACTACCCGGAGGGCGAACGCAAGCCCGACGCGTTCGAGCCGGACAAGATGGCCGTGGTCTACGAGCGCAAGACCCCGATCTTCGTCGCGGCGCCCGATCCGGCGGATAAGGACGTCGCGATCACGGGCGAGCTGTCCGTGTTTCTCTGCTCATCCGCCAGTTGCTGGCCCGTGCGCCGGACCCTCGAATACCGCCTGGATCCCAAAACGGCGGCGAACGCGCCCCTGGCCGAATCCGAGCCCTGGTGGCCGGAGTACCTCGCCGCCAGGAAGCTCACCCTGGCCCAGGACGCCGCAAAGGCGGCGGGGGGGAGCGATACGGGCGGCGCGCGTCCGGCGGCCGGCCCGGCCCAAGGCCTGGCTCAAAACCAGCCGCCAAACCCGCTCCAAAACCAGATCGAAGCGGCGGTCAGCCTCCCGCAAGCCGCGCCGCCCCAGTCCCTGGACGCCCTGGCCGCCACCCTGGCCGCCGAAACAAAGCCCCTTGACTGGAGCGCGGTCCTTTCGCCCCGCTTCGCCTCCCCCGCCCTGGAGGTGGGCGGCATGGCCAAGGCCGCCCTGCTTGCCCTCTTGGCCGGGTTCATCCTCAATTTCATGCCCTGCGTGCTGCCGGTCATCAGCCTGAAGCTCGGCAGCCTGCTTTCCGTGTGCGCCAACGGCGACATCCGCATGCGCCGGGCGGCCCTGCGCAAGCACAACGCCTTTTTCGCCCTGGGCATCCTGACCTATTTCGCCGCCCTGAGTCTGATCCTCGGCTTCGCGGGCATGGCCTGGGGCGAGCTTTTCCAGAAGCCGGGCCTGGTCCTGGCCGTAACCGCCGTGCTCTTCGCCCTGTCCATGAGCCTGTTCGGCGTGTTCCACCTGCCGGTGATCGACCTGCGTCTGGCCAAGGGGGCCACGGACGAATGCGAACCGGCCAAGGGGGCCTTCCTGACCGGAACCCTGGCCACGCTTCTGGCCACGCCGTGCAGCGGGCCGTTTCTGGGCGGCGTGCTGGCCTGGGCGCTGCTGCAACCCATCGCCGTGATCGTGGCCATCTTTTTCTGCATCGGGCTCGGCATGGCGGCGCCCTATCTGCTTTTGGCGATTTTCCCGTCGCTGACGCGTTTCATGCCCCGGCCCGGTCCCTGGATGCGCAAGCTCGAGACCTTCATGGGCTTCGTCCTGGCCGCCACCTGCGTGTATTTCCTGGCCATCCTGCCGCAGCATCTTATCATTCCGGCGCTCGGCGCCCTGGTGGCCACGGCCTTCGCCGCCTGGATCTGGGGATCGTGGACCTCGCTTTCCCAGTCGCGGATCAACCGCTGGAGCATCCGTCTTTTCGCCGTGGCCCTGGCCGCGGGCGCGGTGGCCCTGGCCGCCTCCCTGCCCCCGCCGGACGACGCGGCCTGGGTCCTCTACGACCAGAAGGCGTTTCAGGAGCTTCTCGGCAAGGAGAACATCCTGGCGGACTTCACGGCGGACTGGTGTCCCACCTGCAAATTTCTGGAAAAAACCGTGCTCACGGAACAGAATCTGGAAGCCTGGAACGAAGAGTACGGCCTGACCCTGGTCAAGGTGGACCTCACGCGAAACGACCCCAAAACCATGGGGCTTCTGCGCGCCCTCGGCAGCCAGTCCATCCCCCTCGTGGCCCTTTTCCCCAAGGGCGAGGGCAAGCATTCCCCCGTGGTCCTGCGCGACCTTTTTACCAAGGCCCAGCTCGAAGAAGCCTTGCGTCTGGCTTTCGAATAGCGCGGCGCCGGTTTTCGCAGATCCTCCCGTCCCTCCGTCCTCTCCGCCCCATCAGGCTCCCTTGGCCCCTCTGGCCATCTTCTTCGCCGCCCGTTTTTTCCAAGCCCGCGTTCTATTCGCCCGCAAAAATATCTTAACGCCAATAAAATAATTAGAAATGCATGCCATCCTATGCTACCGCAATCGCATACCGGCGGCGAAATACGCCTTTTCGCTTTCATCACTCGTGAAAAAGGGGAAGCGCAATGCAAGAAGACATGCACTACCATGGCGTCTACGTCCTGGCCAGGGCGGCGGGGATCAAGGCAGAGGCCGCGCTAATCGTCGCCTCGGCGTCGCAATTCGTTGATGATTTGAGCGGAACGGCCGGAGCCGGGGCGCATGTTGAAATCACGTTCGAGGACGGGGGCTCCATCCTGTCCCGTCCAACGGCCCACCATGTCGCCCAGACCCAAAATCTCAACCCGCGCGACCAACGGCAGGTGTGGGTGCCGTTTCATTTCCTGCCCGCTGCGGAAGGCGAAAATTACCTCCAGCGCCTTGTTTGCAGAAAAGACAGCGCAACGGCCCAGGAAATGATCGCGCGCCACGAAACGTATTTTGAAAGGCCGTTCGGTTTGGCATTGGCGGGAATCGCGGCGCACGTCTATGCGGACACGTTCTCCCATTATGGATTTTCAGGAATACGCTCGCCGTACAACCGCATCGACAACTCCAACATCACGCTGGAGAACGTGGAGGGCGAACTGTTGCACTACCTGCAGGGGAAAGAGAGAAGTTTCTGGGAGAAATTCAAATCCTGCTGCGAGAACATCGGCGCCGCCGTCGGGGAAACGATCTCCGGCGCCCTGGGGCATGGCGGCGCGGCCACCCATCCCGACAGGCCGTATCTGCGCTGGTCATTCACCTTCGAAGAAACCCAGGCCAGGGAGCGCCGGAATAATCCCGAGACATTTCTTGAAGGCTGCGAAAAGCTGCATGACCTCTTCACGCGGCTCGCTCAAGCGCGCCCCCAGGATGCGGACGGCCAGGAACGTCCCTTTCCCGAAATCAAGGACAAGGTCAAAGCGGTCATCGAAACGCAAGGCCGCTTGAAAGATCGCATCGCCGCATGGAAAGCCGCCGCGCGAAGCGGGGACGTCTGTGAATCCGGAAAAATTCCGAAGTACCTGGGCGGGAAATGGAATGACCAACTCGAGGCGTTCGACAATACGGAGCATTCGTCCAAAGCGCTCGGGCATCCAGCCTACCTCTTTTTGCAGGCGGCCAGCATGCACCGGAACTACGTCCTGCGCGAACTCCTTCCCGCGCATGGGTTGGTCGTGGCCTGACAAGAAGAAATGGGCCGCGAACATGGTTCGCGGCCCTGCGGGGAAGCGCCAAATAACGCGCGCAAAAAAGCCCCTGGCGACGCTTGCGCGCCGCCTTCTCGAAAAGCCCAGGGGCTTGATCCCGCGCCGCGCGCAGGGGCCGTCCGGCCTTAAAACAGCGTGTGCTGATCCGTACGCAGACTTCGTATGCGCAAAAGCGCCTCTTCCGCCCGGCGCTGCATTCGAAACAGCGCGCGCAGGCAGGTCAGGTCGGTTTCGTTGGCGATGTCGGACAGAGCGTCCAATGCGATCTTGAGCTTGGTCTCGGTATGCGCCGCGGCCAGTTCTTCCTTTCCCTGTTCCATGGCTCCCTCCCCCGGCCGGATGCGTGTCACGCGTTCCGGCCGCGCACATGGCGAATCTGGCGGTCCAACGATCACATATCACTGTGGACCGCCTTTGAAAAGGCCGGACCAGGCCGCGAAAAATCGCCGGGTTGACCTTGCGGGCGCTCGCGTACTATTGGAAACCATCGAAAATTGAGGTATATTTCCTCTCGCGGCGGTTGGAGATGGTCTCTTGGCGAAATTTGCTATCGATGCGCTTACCCCGGGCATGACCCTGGCCGCGGACCTCCATGGTCCGGAGGGCGCTTTGTTGTTGCCCAAGGGGCTGACCCTGACCGAAAGGCACATCGCCGGCGTCAAACAACGCGGCGCGGCCGAGGCGGAGATCGTAAACGGCCTGGACAGCCTGGAACCAGACGGCTTTCCCCCCGAAATCCTGCGCCCCGCCGAGGACTACGCCGACGCCGTCTTCGCCTTTTCGGATATGGACCAGCCCGCCGCGCGCGTCCTGTACGCCATCTGCCTGAACAAGGCCGCAACCCGCCTGGCCCGCAAGGAGCCGCTTTGCGCCGGTTCCGGGGTGGACGCCCGGGCCGAATCCATGGGCGATCTGTTCCTCAAGGCCGAAGGAACCGCCGAAAGCCTGGTGCGCAGCGAAGTCACCCTGGCCAGCTTTCCGGACATCTATTTCAAAATCCGCGAAACCCTGGATTCCCCCGCAAGCTCCGCCGCGCACATCGCGAACATGGTGGGCAAGGACGCCAGCCTGTCCGCCCGGCTGCTCAAGATGGTCAACAGCCCCTTCTACGGATTTCCCAGGAAAATCGAATCCATCGCCAGGGCCGTGGTCATCGTGGGCGGCAACGAAATCTCCATGCTGGCCCTTGGCATCTCGGCCATCAACGCCTTCAAGGACATCCCCCCGGAACTCATGAACATGAAGGATTTCTGGCTGCACTCCGTGGGATGCGGCGTGTGCGCCAAGCGCCTGGGCGAGGCCGTGGGCGGGCTGTCCGGCGAACGCCTCTTCGTGGCCGGCATGCTCCACGACATCGGGCGCCTCATCCTCTTCAAGAAACTCCCCCACGCCAGCGCCGAATCCGTCTATTACGCCCAGGCCAACCGCATCCCCCTTTACGAAGCCGAACAGGACGTCATAGGCTTCACCCACGCCGAGGTGGGGGGCCTGCTCATGCGCGAATGGAAATTTCCCGACGAACTGACCCGGCTCGCGGCCCATCACCACAACCCGCTTCATTGCGCCGCCCCCCTGGAGGCCAGCGTCATCCACGTGGCGGACATGCTCTCCATGGCGCTGGGCTACTCGCCCAGAGCCTCCAACATCATGCCCGCCCTGACCGGGGAAACCTGGCGCGTCCTGGGGATCAAACCCGAAAAGCTCCTGGACATCGCGGCCAGGGCCGATGAGGAGCTGGACGCCATCATGGACGTCTTCTTCGGCCCCATACACGAAACCGGATTCAGACAATAAGACCCAAACAAAGGATATCCCCGTGCAAACCCATGCCTTTTTTCGCGGCCGCCGCCTGCGCCGCAACCAGACCCTGCGCGATCTCGTCAAGGAGACGGAAATCCGTCCCCAGGACCTCATCCAACCCTATTTCGCCGTGGAAACCGATGATCCGGCCTTCGACAAGCCCATAGGCTCCATGCCCGGCCAGTCCCAGCTTTCCGTGGACATGCTGGCCAAGCGCGTGGCCAAGGCCGTTACGAACGGCCTGCGCGCCGTCATCCTCTTCGGCATCCCGGCCGAAAAGGATGAAATCGCCTCGGGCGCCTACGCGGAAAACGGCATCGTCCAACAGGCCGTGCGCCGCCTGAAGAAGGACTTCCCGGATCTGTGCGTCGTCACCGACGTGTGCCTGTGCGAATACACCTCCCACGGCCACTGCGGCCTGCTCACCCCCTGCGGCTGCGTGGAAAACGATTCCACCCTGGAGCTTCTGGCCAAAACCGCCGTCAGCCACGCCAAGGCGGGCGCGGACGTCATCGCCCCCTCGGACATGATGGACGGCCGGGTGTGCGCCATACGCGCCGCGCTCGACGCCGAAGGCTTCAAGGACGTCCCCATCATGTCCTACGCCGTGAAATACGCCTCCAGCTTCTACGGCCCCTTCCGCGAGGCCGCCGAATCCGCCCCGGCCTTCGGCGACCGCAAGGCCTACCAGATGGATCCTCCCAATGTGCGGGAAGCCCTGCGCGAAGCCGCCGCCGACCTGGCCGAAGGCGCCGACATCCTCATGGTCAAACCGGCCATGCCCTACCAGGACGTCATCCGGCTGCTGCGCGACAACTTCGATACGCCCATCGCCGCCTACCAGGTCAGCGGCGAATTCGCCATGCTGAAGGCCGCCATCGCCAACGGCTGGCTGGACGGCGACCGCGCCGTCATGGAATCCCTCATCGGCATCAAACGCGCCGGCGCCGACCTCATCATCACCTACTTCGCCGAGGAAGTGCTGGAGAAATTGCGGTAGGGGAGGGCCTCCGGCGGCCAGGGGGAAAACCCCTTTTGCAAAAGGGGTTTTCCCCCTGGCCCCCCTTTCCCGAAAATTTTTACCGGGCTTCGCGGCATGCGAAACCTTGCTCCCAGCCCGGTCAATGCTTACAACCACCCGACATCTTCGCATCGATCCTCGCGAAGCGCCGATAAAAGTTTTGAAAGGAGTCCAGAGGAAAACTTTTTCAAAAGTTTTCCTCTGGCCGCCGGAGGCATTCCCATGAATCATCCCCACGCTCACGCCCATTCCCACGCCCCGCAGTCCAAGGACGGCGCTCCGCCCTTGCGGCTGGTGGCCTGGGAAGTCACCAGCGCCTGCAATCTGGCCTGCAAGCATTGCCGGGCCGAGGCCCAGCTCGAACCGGCCAAGGGCGAGCTGTCCACGGACGAGGCCAAGGCGCTGATCGATTCCTTCACCGAGCTCGGCAGCCCCATCATCATTTTCACGGGCGGCGAGCCCCTGATGCGCAAGGACATCTTCGAGCTGGTCCGCTACGCCGACGGCAAGGGGTTGCGCTGCGTCATGGCGCCCAACGGCACCATGATCACCGAGGAGAACGCCAAGGAGATCAAGGCGGCGGGCATCCAGCGCTGCAGCATCTCCATCGACGCGCCGAACGCCGCGGACCACGACGCCTTTCGCGGCGTCCCCGGCGCCTTCGAGGGCGCCCTGCGCGGCATCGAGTATTTGAAGAAGGCGGGCCTGGAATTCCAGATCAACTCCACGGTCACCCGGGACAATCTGGGCATGTTCAAGGACATTTTCCACCTGGCCGACAAGCTCGGGGCGGCGGCCTGGCACATCTTCCTGCTGGTGCCCACAGGCCGGGCGGCCAAGCTCGGAACCCAGGTCATCTCGGCGGCGGAATACGAGGAAGTGCTCAACTGGTTCTATGATTTCCGCAAAACCACCTCCATGCACTTAAAGGCCACCTGCGCGCCCCATTACTACCGGATCATGCGCCAGCGGGCCAAGGAGGAGGGCGTGGCCGTCACGCCGGACACGTTCGGCATGGACGCCATGACCCGGGGGTGCCTGGGCGGCACGGGGTTCTGCTTCATCTCGAGCACGGGCCGGGTCCAGCCCTGCGGCTATCTGGAGATCGACTGCGGCCAGGTGAGACAGACGCCCTTTCCGGAGATCTGGCGCACGTCCAGGCCGTTTCTGCAGTTTCGCGACAAGAGCGAGTACAAGGGCAAATGCGGCGTCTGCGAATACCACCGGGTCTGCGGCGGCTGCCGGGCCAGGGCCCACACCATGAGCGGGGACTACATGGCGCCCGAGCCGTTGTGCGGCTTTGAACCCAAACTGGCCCCCAAGTCCTGAGCCGCACGGAAGAAGAGATGACAAAGCCGCGCCGGATCGCATCCGGCGCGGCTTTGTTTCTTGAGGGACGCCGCGCTGAAGCGGCGCGGCAATGTTTTTGCAAAAATCAATAGCAACGGATCAATTTTCCATTCCAGTCGCCCCGCCAGCGTGACTCTCCGGTGTAATTCCAGTTTCCGGTAAATCCGCCGTTATAGAGCGTGAAATGAAAATTTCCCGTTCCATCGCTTTGATACCAGTTCCCCTGTATGTCGGGATAGTTCATGGTGCCTGTAATTCTTCCATTACGGTAGGGGTAGCTCCCGGTGACATTCGCTCCGACATTCTTGATGGTTACAACGCCCCATTTGGTGTTGTACTGACATGTTTCCGCAAAAGCGGTTTGAGCGGCCGTCAGAAGTAAAGCCGCAAGCAGCATGATGGAGAGAAGCCTGTTCATTGTTCGTTCCTCCAACGGGCAAAGTGTGGCATTTCACACTCTACTGTACGTCATGCTGGAGATTTGGTCAACGTCGCGCCGTTTTTTTGCCGCTTCCCCCGTGCTGAAGCCCGGTCTCGAGACGCGCGGGCGCCCGTTCGCGCCCGCAACGCGGCGTCAAGCGCCTGACCAGGGCCGGAGCGCGCCGTGCCGCCGGAGCGCCGCATCCTCGCGCCTTGGCGGTCGCGAGGTCCCGGGCGTTCGCGGCCCACGCCGGAACCGGGGCGGGGACGCCGGAACCGGGGCGGGGACGCCGGAACCGGGGCGAGGACGCCGGAACCGGGGCGAGGACGCCGGAACCGGGGCGAGGACGCCGGAACCGG
>CALGYO010000138.1 GCA_937934715.1 uncultured Desulfovibrionaceae bacterium
AAACCCCTCTGTTCCTTAAAAGAGGGGTTTCCCTCTCCCCCCGGCCGCCGGAGGCATCATTCTATGACAGACTTACGCGGAACGACGATCATCGCCGCCCTGGACGCGAACGGCGTGGCCCTGGCCGGTGACGGCCAGGTGACCATGGGCCAGGCGGTGGTGATGAAGCATGGGGCCAGGAAGGTCCGGCGTTTGTACAAGGACCGCGTCCTGGCCGGATTCGCCGGTTCCACGGCGGACGCGTTCACCTTGTTCGAACGTTTCGAGGCCAAGCTTGAGGAATTTGGCGGCAACGTGGTCCGGGCGAGCGTGGAGCTGGCCAAGGAGTGGCGCAAGGACAAGTACCTGCGCAGGCTTGAGGCCATGCTTCTGGTGGCGGACGCCGAGCACATCCTTGTCCTGAGCGGCACGGGGGACGTGATCGAGCCTGACGACGGGGTGGCGGCCATCGGTTCCGGCGGCCCGTACGCCCTGGCTGCGGCGCGGGCCTTGCGCGGGGCCACGGACATGGGCGCGGCCGAGGTGGTCCGCCGGTCTATGGAGATCGCCTCGGGCATATGCGTGTACACCAATGACCGGATCGTTCTTGAGACGCTTTCGAAGGAATAGAGGTGCGAACAGTGATGCGTGACAATTTGACGCCCCGGGAGATCGTCTCGGAGCTTGACAAGTATATCATCGGCCAGTCGGACGCCAAGCGCATGGTGGCCATCGCCATGCGCAACAGGTGGCGCCGCAACAGGATCGAGCCTGTCCTGCGGGACGAGATCGCGCCCAAAAACATTCTCATGATCGGGCCCACGGGCGTGGGCAAGACGGAGATCGCCAGGCGGCTGGCCACGCTTTCGGGTTCCCCTTTTTCCAAGGTGGAGGCCACCAAGTTCACCGAGGTGGGCTATGTGGGCCGGGACGTGGAGTCCATGATCCGCGATCTCATGGAGATCGGGGTGAATCTCGTACGCAACGAGGAGATGGAGCGGGTGAAGGTTCGCGCGGAGAAATCCGCCGAGGAGCGCCTGCTTGATCTTTTACTGCCGCCCTCGCCTTCGCGGTTCGCGGCCGGGGAGGCCATCGCCATGCCCGCCGCCGGTTCCGACGCGTCCATGGGCGGAGGCGATCCGGGCAGCACCCGGGAGAAGCTGCGCATGTTGTGGCGCAAGGGCGAGCTTGACGAGCGCCGGGTCAAGATGGAGGTGACCATGGCCTCCCCCACCATGGAGATCATGGCCATGCCGGGCATGGAGGAGATCGGCTCCCAGTTCAAGGACATGTTCAGCAAGGCCTTTCCGCAGAAGAAGAAAACGCGCGATCTGCGGGTGAAGGACGCCTACGACATCCTGTTGCAGGAGGAGTCGGACCGTCTGGTGGACATGGACAAGGTGACGGAGCAGGCCAAGGAGCGGGTGGAGCAGTCGGGCATCATCTTCATCGACGAGCTCGACAAGATTTGCGGCAAGCAGGGCGGCTCCGGGGTGGACGTTTCCCGCGAGGGCGTGCAGCGCGATCTTCTGCCCGTGGTGGAGGGCTGCGTGGTCAACACCAAGTACGGCATGGTCAAAACGGATCACATTCTCTTTATTGCGGCTGGCGCGTTTCATCTTTCGAAGCCGTCCGATCTGGTGCCCGAGCTGCAGGGGCGATTTCCCTTGCGGGTGGAGCTATCCGCGCTGGACAAGAAGGATTTCTACCGGATACTTACCGAACCGAAGAACGCGCTGACCGTGCAGTACCGGGCTCTTCTCGAGACCGAGGGGGTGACGGTGGAGTTCACGGACGGCGCGCTTTTGGAAGTGGCGGCCTTTGCCCAGCGCATCAACGAGGAGACCGAGAACATCGGCGCCCGGCGGCTGTACACCATCATGGAGAAGATCCTGTCCGATCTGTCCTTCGAGGCGTCGGACAAGAGCGGACAGAAGGTGATCGTGGACGAGGCGTACGTACGCGAGCAGCTTTCGGACGTGGCCGAGGACAGGGACCTGTCCCGGTACATCCTCTAAGCTTCGCGACGGCGTGAAATCCGGGCCGGGACGCCTGTTCCGGTCCGCGAACCGGCCGCTTGGCCGCATGAGGCGACTATGGAGATTTGCCACGACAAGGCCAAGGTCCTCCTGGAGGCCCTGCCTTACATCCGGGCGTTCTACGGCCGGACCCTGGTCATCAAGTACGGCGGCCACGCCATGGTGGACGAGGACCTCAAGACGAGCTTCGCCCTCAACGTCATCCTTCTCAAGTTCATCGGCATCAATCCGGTGATCGTGCACGGCGGCGGCCCGCAGATCGGCAAGATGCTGGACCAGCTCGGCATCAATTGCTCGTTCCGCGAGGGGCACAGGGTCACGGACACGGCCACCATGGACGTGGTGGAGATGGTGCTGGCGGGCAAGATCAACAAGCAGATCGTGAACCTGATCAATCTGAACGGGGGCAGCTGCGTGGGGCTTTCCGGCAAGGACGGCCGTCTCATCCAGGCGCGCAAGATGGAGATGGTCCTTCAGAAAAAGAACGCGCCGCCCGAGATCATTGACCTCGGCAAGGTGGGCGAGGTGACGGGGGTCAACTCCAAGCTGATCGAGACCTTGCAGGCGGAGGGGTTCATTCCGGTGATCGCGCCGGTGGGCGTGGACGCCGAGGGCGAGACCTACAACATCAATGCGGACGCGGTGGCGGCGGCGGTCTCCGTGGCGCTCGGGGCCAAGCGTCTGCTGCTTTTGACGGACGTGCCCGGGGTGAAGGACGGAAACGGCGAGCTTATTTCCAGCATGGACGTGCGTGAGGCGGCGCAACACATCGAAAGCGGCGCCATCAAGGGCGGCATGATCCCCAAGGTGAAATGCGCCATGGAGGCCGTGGACGGCGGCGTGGAGAAGGCGCACATCCTGGACGGCCGGGTCGAAAATTCCATCCTGCTGGAGCTTTTCACCTCAAGCGGCGTCGGGACGGAAGTGGTTTATCGCCGGGCGTAACGCGCCCGCGTTTTCAGGATATCGCGAAAGCCCTCGCCCCGGCGGGGGCTTTTTTTCGCCTACTCCCCCACCAGAAAGACGTTGTCCTCGCCGTCCAGCTCTTCCACCAGCACGTCCACGTGCTGGCCTTTGTCCGTTTGCACCTTCTTGCCCACGTAGTCGGCCTGGATGGGCAGTTCGCGGTGGCCGCGGTCCACCAGGACCAGAAGCTCCACGCGCTTGGGACGGCCGTAGTCCAGGACCGCCTCCAGGGCGGCCCGGATGGTCCGGCCGGAAAACAGCACGTCGTCCACCAGAACGAGCTGCTTGCCCGAAATGTCCAGCGGCATGTCCGACACCCCCACGTGGGGCTGCACGTCGGAATAGGTCCAGTCGTCCCGGTACAGGTTGATGTCGAGCTTGCCGAAAGCCACGTCGCACCCCAGCTTGTCGTCAAGCATGGCCTTGATGCGCTTGGCCAGCTGCACCCCCCGGCGCTGGATGCCGATGAGCACAAGGCCGCAACGCTGGTCGTAGCGTTCGATCAGTTCAAAGGTCAGCCGCTCGAGCGTGCGCTGCATCTCCCTGCCGGACAGAAGCTTTTTCTGGCGTTTCATGACCGCTCCTCGTGATGAAAAATATTTTTTACAGCATCTTACCAGGTCCGGCAACCCGGTAAACCCCTAGGGGGTATAATGATCCCTGACCCATCGGTGTTTTCGATCCAAATAGCCAAGGTTCTCCTGTTTGACAAATCCAAAGCCGGTGCTTAGGTATCCCTCACCCACTTATATGAGGAGGCCTGAATGATTGATGTTACCGATGCCGCGCGCGAACAGCTCGACGGCTATTTCGCAGACAAGGAAAAAAGCCCGATTCGCATATACCTGTCCTCCGGCGGCTGAGCTGGTCCCCGCCTTGCTTTGGCTCTGGATGAGCCGAAGGATTCGGATGAGACCTACAACGCGTCCGGCTACGATTTCATCGTGGACAAGGAGCTTGTCGCCCAGGCCGGCCAGATGACGGTGGACATGACCTACATGGGCTTCACCATCCATTCCAACATGCAATTCGCAAGCTCCGGCGGATGCGGCAGTTCCTGCTCTTCCGGCTCCTGCTCCTGCTGATACGCCTTTTCGGTCATCGGGCGGCGCTCTTCGGGGCGCCGCTCGCATTTGAGCCCCCCGCCTGACGCCCACACGCATCCCGTTCGAAAAACGCCCCTTTTCCAGCAAGGAACGCACGTATTGTGCGCCATCCCCGTACGGCGTACCCTGCTAAAGCCCGGCCGCTGAACCGCCGGGCATTTGACCAAACGCTCGCGGGGCGCAACGCCCTTGCGCGAAAGGAGCCGGAATATGGATCGCAGATTCTTTCTTCGGCTGACGGCCATGGCCGCCGCAACCAGTCTCGCCAACTGGCGTTTCGCGGGCGCGGCGCCCAAGGCGCCCTCCGCCGCGTACAACGCCATCGTCGTGGGCGCCGGGCTTGGGGGGCTGTCCTGCGCCGCCCATCTGGCGCAAAGCGGCTTCAAGACCCTGCTGCTCGAACAATACGGCGTTCCTGGCGGCTACGCCACGTCCTTCACCCGGGAGGCAAAGGGACGGATCTTCTCCTGCGAGGTTTCCCTGCATTCCTCCTCGCTTCGCTCTCCGGACATGCGCGCGCTTTTGACCGGACTCGGCGTGTTCGACGCCCTGCCCCTGGTGGAGCACGAATTCGCCTGGTCCTCCCGGTTCCCGGAGTTCTCCCTGGACGTGCCCGCCAGGACCGGATTGAACGGCTTCGAGCGCCAGCTCACTGGGCTCTTCCCGGGCGAGGCCAAGGGGCTCGAGGACTTTTTTTCACTCTGGCGCGGAGTAATGGACGACATGGACAAGCTCCAGGCGGCCCCTCCGGGCGCAAGCAGGCTCATGTTCCCGCTGACCTACAAGAATCTCTGGTACATCCGCGACAAGACCCTGGGCGAGCTCGTGGACGCAAGGGTGAGCGACGCCCGGGCAAAGGCCGTCCTCACCCAAAGCTGCGGCTATTTCGGCCTGCCGCCCTCCCGCCTGTCGGCGTTTTATTATCTCATCCCCATGGGCGGCTATCTCCAGTTCGGGGGGCAATACGTCAAGGGAACCTCCCAGGTCCTTTCCAACGCCCTGGCCCGGGCCATTGAAAAAGCGGGCGGGGAAATCCGCTACGGCGAGGAAGTCGCTTCCCTCGTCATGATGGACGGCCGGGCGGCCGGGGTCAGGACAGTGGACGGGAAGGAATACCTCGCCCAGGCCGTCATCTGCAACGCCAGCGCGCCCCAGGTCTTCAGCCGGTTCCTCCCTCCGGACGCGCTTCCCGGAAAGGAACGGGAGCGTCTGGAACGATCCTCCAACAGCCCCGGCAGCTGCATCGTCTGGCTTGGTCTCGATAAGGACGTTTCCGGCCTGTGCGACAGCGCCGAACTCTCATTTTATCCGAACCTCGACATGGAGGCCACGTACGCGGCCGCCATGGAAAACGATTTCACGAAGAGCGGGTTTTCGCTCATGGTCTACGACAAGCTCGTTCCGGGCTTCTCGCCTCCGGGATGCTCCACCGTCTCCCTGACCGCGCTTTGCGGCTTCGGCCACTGGAAACCCTTTGAAAAAGACTATTTCGCCGGGCGGAAGACGGCCTACGACGCCGAAAAAGAGCGCCTGACCGGCATGCTCATCGCCCAGGCGGAAAAGCTCGCCATCAAGGGGCTGTCCCAAATGATCGTCATGCGCGAAAGCTCCACCCCGCTGACCAACAAGCGCTATACCCTGAACACGGCCGGGGCCATCTACGGGTTCAACCAGACGGTGGACAATTCCTTCATGACCCGGCAGCCCAACGAGACCGGCCTGCCGGGCCTGTACCTGGCCAGCGCCTGGGGCGATCCCGGCGGAGGCTTCGGCGGCGCGATCATGGGCGGCAAGAACGCCTTCAAAGCGGTGGCGACGACCCTGACCAAACCGTCCGCCTAAGGCGAGGGCCTCCCCCGGGTCAGCGAAGAGCCGGGGCGGAACGGGCGGGGCTCAGCTTGCCGCCCAGGTCCTCTTGCCCGGGCCGCATACCCGGCTCGAGCGCGCGATGCGAAAAAAACCGCCCCCCCCGCGCAGCGGGTACGCGGGGGGACCGGTATTTTTACTTGAGGGCGGCGCCCGGGCTTCTGTCCGCGTCCGGGGCCCTGCCGGGGCGGGGCTTACGCTTCGCGGGGGACTCCGCCCTGGCGTCGCGACCTCAAAGGAAGCGCTTCCTTCGAGGACAATACTTCAATATAATTACATTTTATCTAAAAAAACCATATCCCTTCAGGGACGCCCCACTAGCCCGCCGCGCCCGGAAGGGCGAAGCCCTTGGTGGTTCCGCCCGTGGTGGCCGGGGTTCCGGCGATCTTGGAGAGATAGGCGTCGCCCAGCGTGGAGATGTGCTCGTCCACGTTGCTGAAATGGTTGTAGTGGATCTGCTCCTCGTCGATGATCTGGTCGAAGAGCTTGGCGGTGATGTTGTCTCCCATCTCCCGGCTGATCCGCATGAACTGGTTGTACTGGTCGATGGTGTCGTCCTCGAGCCCGGCGTCGAACGGATAGATGGCGCGCACGTCCTGGCCCTTGGTCACCTTGCCGGGCGCCTCGCTCACCGGCTCGCCGCCCAGCTCCTTGATGCGCTCGGCGAACATCTCGGCGTGGCGCATCTCGTCGATGGCGATAAGCTTCATGTTCTTGGCCAGTTCGCCGTAGTCCTTGTCGTCCAGGTTGTAATGCTGGTTCATGTACTGGGAAATGGCGTGCAGTTCCATGGCCCGGGCCTGGTTCAGGACTTCGAGAACCTTCTCCCGGCGCTGTTCCTTGTCCGATTTGGCGGCGGCTTTCGCCATGACGTTCCTCCTTTCGCATGTTTTTCGCCCGTCATCCCGGGGCGGGTTCGTACGCTTCATCGCGTCCGGCCGCTGTGACGGCCCGGCCGTGAACGGCCGGGCCGCGTGGCGATCCTTTCCCGTATCTACAATCGCAAGGCGCGGCTTGCAAATCCTTGCGCGCCTTATTTCGCCGTGGCGGCGGCCCGGTCCGCTGCGCTCATGCCCGCGAGCTTGGCGACCTCCTCCACAGGCAATCCCAATCCCTCGGCCACCCGGGTCCCGTACTCGGGATGGGCCTTGTAAAAGATGGCCGCCTGCCTGAGCTGGATGCGCTTTTGCGCCCCGGCCATGTGCTCCACGAGATTGCCGATGAGATGGTCCCTGTCCTCGCCGGTCATGACCGTGGAGAAAAGGACGCCCGCCTGTTCGAAGTCGTCGTTGGGGTGCGGGGAGTCGAACCGGCCCGCTTCGCCCTCGAGGGGGAAATGGGGCGGGATTTCCCCGGCATCGGGCGCGGGGCCGCCGAAGCTGTTGGGCCAGTAGTTGGGACCGGCCCCGCCCCCGTCGTCCACGCGCATGAAGCTGTCGCGCTGGTAACTGGTCTCCGGCCGGTTCCTGGGCGCGTTCACCGGGATAAGATGATAGTTGGGCCCCAACCGGTGGATATGGGTGTCGTGATAGGAGAAAAGCCGTCCCTGAAGCATCTTGTCCGCCGAAGGCGCGATGCCGGGCACGAAGTTCGACGGATTGAAGGCCGCCTGCTCCACCTCGGCGAAATAGTTCACCGGGTTGCGGTTGAGGGTCATCTTGCCCACGACGATGGGCGGAACGTCCGCATGGGGCCAGACCTTGGTGATGTCGAACACGTCGTAGCGGTATTTGAGGCCCACATCATAGGGCATGATCTGCATTTCCAGCGTCCAGGAGGGGAAATCCCCGTCCTTGATGGCGCTGAAAAGGTCGCGGGTGGCGTGGTCCGGATCGGACGAGCGCAGGGCCGAGGCCTCCTGGCGGGTCAGGTTCCTGATGCCCTGGTCGGTTTTGAGGTGGTATTGGACGAAGAACTGTTCGCCCTTTTCATTGTACCAGACGTAGGTATGGCTGGAATAGCCGTTCATGTGCCGGTAGTCGGCCGGAGTTCCCCGGTCGGAGAAAAGCACGGTCACCTGATGCACGGATTCCGGGGTGAGCGAGAGGAAATCCCAGAACATATCCGGGTCTTTCAGGTTCGTTTGCGGATTGCGTTTCTGGGTGTGGATGAAATCCGGGAATTTCAAGGGATCGCGGATGAAAAAGACCGGGGTGTTGTTGCCCACCAGGTCGTAGTTGCCGTCCTCGGTGTAGAATTTCACGGCGAAGCCCCGCGGATCACGTTCGGCGTCCGCCGAGCCCTTCTCCCCGCCCACGGTGGAAAACCGGGCGAAGATTTCGGTCTTCTTCCCTTTCTGCAGGAATTTTGCCTTGACGTACCGCGACACGTCCGCCGTGCATTCGAAAACGCCGTAGGCGCCCGCGCCCTTGGCGTGCACCACCCGTTCCGGGATGCGCTCCCGGTCGAAATGCCCGAGTTTTTCCAGAAGATGCGTGTCCTGCATGAGCGCCGGACCGCGTTTTCCGGCCGTGAGCGTGTTCTGATCCTCGCCTACGGGGGCGCCAAAGGCCGTGGACAACGTCTTTTGCTTGTTCGCCATGGCGGTCTCCTTGGTTTGGTTTCACGGACGTCCGGCCTCGCGTCGCGCGCCTGAAGCACAGCGAACCGCCGCGCGGATCCATTCAGGACCGCGCCTGCCGCCCGCTCGTTTCCAAGCCATCCGTGAAGGCGCGAATCATGAACCGCGCGGCGCCTGGGAAATCCAGGGACCGGCCTGTCCGGCTTTTCCTTACGACACTCAATCTCTATGGAAAATCATTTTCCATTGCAAGCGCGTTTTCAATTTTTTTGCGAAAGGCACTCCGGGCAGATCCCGTAGAAATCAAGCCGGTGGGATTCGACCGCATAGCCAGTGGACACGGCGAGATCTTCTAAAATGGCGGCCAGATCCGGCAGGGCGGGATCGCACACGCGGCCGCAGCGGGTGCAAAGGAGATGGGGATGGGGATGGGGATTCAGGCCGTCGAACCGGTTGTCGCGGCTGCTGAATTCGAGCTCGATCACTTGATGCATCCGTTTGAGCAGGGCGATGGTTTTGTAGACCGTGGCCAGGCTCATGGTGGGAAAGGCCGGAAGAAGCGCCTGGTGCAGCTCCTCGGCCGTGGGATGCCCCTCATGGGAGACCAGGGCGCGCACGATGGCCATGCGCTGCGGGGTCATACGCAGCCCGCTGTCCTTCAGTTCGGCGAGGAGGCTACGCAGCCTGACCTCGCGCCGGTCTTCGGCGCCTTTCTCGTTCATCGGCCCTCCCAGGGGGAAATTCGGTCAATGGCATGCTAGGGCATGTCCCCTGGCTGGTCAACGGCGGCGCCCGGAAATCGGACCGCCCTGGCGCGGACGGCGCTTGCCGGCGCCAACGCCCGAATCACCGTCCGCGCCGCGCCAGGGAATTTTCCTATGCAACAAGTCGATTCCCATTGATACAACAAATGCAACAAGATCGCCATGCAGGAGATATGACCTCCTGATACATTCCATATCCATTCTTGCGCGAAACGCCTTCCATGATCATTGATTTACGGGAAGCGGCGCAATGGCGTTTGACAAGCCGCACCCCAGTGCTTACTTACCGCAAACGACACGAACGAGGAGGTTTTTATGGTTGAACTGACCGACGCCGCCCGCGCGGAACTGGACGGCTATTTCTCTGACAAGGAAAAATCCCCCATCCGCATCTATCTGACCTCCGGCGGCTGCTCCGGCCCGAGACTGGCTCTCGCCCTGGACGAAGCCGGGGAAGCCGACGCCACCTTCGCCAGCGGCGGGTATGATTTCATCGTGGACAAGGCCCTGGCGGAGGAAGCCGGAAAAATGACCGTGGATATGACCTATATGGGTTTTCAAGTGCAGTCCGGCCTGAACCTGCCCCAGGGCGGTTGCGGCTGCGGCTCCGGTGGAAGCTGCGGTTCGGATTCCGGGTCCTGCTGCTGCTAGCGCCGCGTCCTCGAAGGGCGCGAGCGTTCTTTGAGGATCATCCATGCATTGAACGCGGTTTCTTCAAAAAATACCGACGTATTTTTTAAGGGACGCCCCGTGAACGCGCGGCCCGGCCAAGAGGCTGGCGCGTTTCGCGGGCGCCTGACGGTCCACGCTTCTGTCCGGGGGAACCGCCCAGGCGCGCTCCCGGGGAACGAAATCAGCCTCGAGTGAAACGGCCCTCGTCTACCGGGCGGGGGCCGTGGCGTCCGAAACGGACCGGCCGTCGCCCTTTCCCAAAAGCCGTCCCCTCGCCTCCGGTCATCCGCGAGGGGACGGCTTTTCCCGCGCCGTGCGCGCCGCCCTGAGCGCGGTCTGGGCAAAATGGCCTTGCCTTGCCGGGCGGTTTTCTCCCAGCGAAACCTCACAGGCTCATATCGCCCTGAATTCGCCCCTTTCCAAATTCTCGCTTCACGTTTCCCCCCCGCTGTGCTACTTCTTGAAGAGGATGTATTTTGCTAGGAGAAGGAGACGCGCATGCCGGGCAAGATCCTCATCGTGGACGACGAAGTCCACATCAGAATGCTGCTGGAGCAAACCCTTGAGGAGCTGGAAGAGGACTTCGGGGTGGACATTCTTTCCGCTTCCAACGGCGAGGAAGGCTTGGCGCTGATCAAATCCGAAAAGCCGGATGTGGTATTCCTGGACATCATGATGCCCAAGCTCAACGGGTACGAAGTCTGCCAGCGCGTCAAAGAGGATCCCGCCGCCTCGAATTGCGGGATCGTCCTGCTCACGGCCAAGGGACAGGAAGTGGACAGAAAGCAGGGACTGGAACTGGGCGCCAGCCAGTACATGACCAAGCCTTTCGATCCGGACGAGGTGCTCAGAGTGGCCAAGGAACTCCTGAAGCTCGACGCCTAGCGGCGGCGCAACAGCCACCATAGCCCGAACGCGCATATGTCCGATCACAGGCGGATCATAAAACAGAAAACCGTCGCGCCGCTTCTGGCCAAGGCGGAACGGCTGCTCGGCCCCGGCTGGAGAGCCTTCATCGCCGCCGGAGACGAGGTTCTGGCCAGCGCCGGAACGCTTCCGGACGGTTTCTTGCCCTGCGTCTCCCCGACCGTTGAAATTCCCGTCCCGGTGTGCGAGCGCCCTTCCTGCCGCCTGCTGCTGGTCCCGCCCATGGACCAGGCGGTCACCGGCCAGGCCTGGGAACTGGGCGAGTTCATCGCCGCGGCCCTTACGGAGATCTTCAACCAGGAAACCACCCGCCGCAGCCTGGCCAACGAAACCCTGGAAAAATACCGGGAACTCTCGCTTCTGCACAGGGCGACCCTGAGCCTCAACAACTCCCTGCGCCCCCGCGACGTGGCCCAGGCGCTCCTCCACGAATGCCGCACGGGGCGCGTGCCCGCGGACGCGGGCCTAGTGGTCCTCAGGCGCTCCATGCAGGAGGAATTCAAGCCCTTCCTCTGCCCGGACGCGAACGCCGAGATATTGGAGCGGGCCATCTCCAGCACGCTCTTCCTCGATATCGTGCGCAGTCAGAAAGGCGAGATCATCAATGATCTTTCAACGGATTCCCGCTGGCGCGGCGAAACGCCGTCCGCCAAGGCCATGCTCATCACCCCGCTCGTTTCCTCCAACCAGTGCGTGGGCGCCCTTTTGCTCTACGCTTTCGAGGGCTCGCGCTTCAACGCCAGCCACCTGCAATACGTGAGCACCCTGTCCTCGGTGGCCGGCATCGCCATGGGCAACGCCATCAATTTCGAGAACATCCAGCTGCTCATCAAATCCCTCATGCAGGCCCTGGCCACGGCCATCGACGCAAGAGACCCCTTCACGGCCGGGCATTCCCAGCGCGTGGCCTGGCTCGCGGTGGCCTTGAGCAAGGCCGTGCACGACGACACGCGGTATTTCCCCGAGGTGACTTTCAAGGAAAGCGACATGCACGAGATTCTCTACGCCGGACTGTTGCACGACGTGGGCAAGATCGGCATCCGCGAGCAGGTGCTCACCAAGTCCACCCGTCTGCCCGAAAGCGTCATGGAAGTGATCGGCCAGCGCATGGCCCTGTGGAGCGCCTTTACCGGCAAACCCTGGACGGACGATTTCGAGGAGCTTTTGCGCATCAACCGCAGCGCCTCCATCACCAGGGAGGACGCCGCCCTGGTGGCCCGGGTGGGCGGCATGCAGTTTTGCGTCAACGGCCGGGACCTGCCCATTTTGACGGACGAGGAAATGAGCGTGCTGCTCATCCCCAGAGGCAACCTGACCCCAGAGGAACGCCGGGAAATCGAGCGCCACCCCTCGGAGTCCACCCGCATCCTCCAGCATATTCCCTTCCCGGAAAACATGAAGCGGCTTTTGACCATCATCTCCCAGCACCACGAGCGCCTGGACGGCTCTGGATACCCCGGCGGCATCCGCGGCCAGGACATCCTGCTCCAAAGCCGCATCATCGCCATCGTGGACATCTACGACGCCATCACCATGGAGCGGCACTACAAGCCCGCCCTCAGCCGGGCCGACGCCATGGACGTACTGTGGAAGGAAGCCGGCGCGGGCAAGATCGACCGCAGGCTGGTGGAGCTTTTGGACCAGCGCAACGACCAGGTGGAGCAGGACGCCGTCCAACTGGCCAGCCGTCAGGATTTCCAGGAATACCTCAATAACGGCTCCCGGCCCTGACCGCGCCCGGTCCCTCGCCGGTGAGCGAGCCCGGTCCGCCTCCCGGACGGGTTCGCGGGAATCCGGCCCAGCCTTCTTCCGTATCGATTCTCCCAGCTCCCAACGCCAGCCGCCTCAGCGGATCGTTCGCGGCCCCGGGCCGGTCCCGGGCGCGAGCGCGCCCCGCTTCAACCGCGGCGTTTTCAGACAGGCCCGGACGGACCGGAGAATGACCCGACCCAAGGAAGTCGAGAGCCCCAGGCCCGCTTGAAATGAGGGGCGCGGGCTCTCCGTCGCCCCAGGTCACGGCAAAGGTTCACGCGCCGCTAGACGGCGGACTTGTCCACCATGGCGGCGCTGATGACGGCCTCGGCGGCGAGTTTGCCGTCCACCGTGGCCTTGGCCTGCATCTTGACCATGGTCATGCGCTTTTTGATGTCCGAACACTCCAGGATGAGCTGGTCCCCGGGGATGACCGGCTTGCGAAAGCGGACCTTCTCGATGCCCGTGAACATGAAGATCTTGCCCTCGACGGACTCCTCGATGCTGTTGACCAAAAGGATGGCTCCGGCCTGGGCCATGGCCTCCAGGATGAGCACCCCGGGCATGATGGGGACTTCCGGGAAATGCCCGGTGAATTGCGGCTCGTTCACCGTGACGTTTTTGAGCGCCTTGACGTATTCCATGGGTTTGTATTCAAGCACCCGATCCACCAGAAGAAAGGGGTAGCGATGGGGCAGCATGGAAAAGATGTCGTTGATGCGGATGGTTCCGGCGTCGCCGTTTTGCATGATTCCTCCGTGATGATTCGTATCGTCCGGCGCCGGAGCCCGGCGCAAAAACGCCGCCGTTTGTTTCCAAGCGGCGGCGTATGGGCGAGCATGTGGAAAGGACTTATTTGCCCTTGTCGAAATCGGCCATGATGGCCTTGGTGATGTCGAGCGCGGGATCGAAATACGGCACGGTGGCGGAGTCGAGCACCACGGACAGGCCGTTTTTCGAGGCATAGGAGGCGGCGGCCTCGAGCATGCGCTTCTGCAAGGGGCCAAGGGCCTTGTTTTCCTCGTTCATGCGGTCTTCCTGGTACTTCTGCATTTCCTGCTGGTACTTGGCGTAGGCGCCCTGGAACTCGGAGATCTTGGCCTTCATGGCGTCCTGGCTCAAAAGGCTCGACTGCTTCATGATGTCGTCATTGGTTTTTTTCAGCTGCTGCCCCTGGGCCTGGAGCTGCTTTTCCCGGGCCTCGAACTTGGCTTTGAGCTGGGCGAAGACCTGGCTTCCGGTCTTCGACTTGATGATGACCTCCTGCACGTTGACCACGCCGATTTTGAGCGTCTGGGCGGCGGCGGTCATGGGCAGGGCGCACATGACGCAGGCGAGAATTGCTGACCGGATAATGGCTTTCATCTACACTGTCTCCTTAACGCAAGGGTACTGCCCGGGGCGACCCCGGGCGCTTGAAGGTTACGCGCCTCGGCTAGAACGTCTGGCCCATGCTGAAGCCGACTTGGCTGGGCTCCAGGCCGTGGTCCTCGGCGTCGATGCCGTAGCCGTACTCGACGCGGATGAGTCCCATGGGCGAGTACCAGCGCAAGCCCACGCCGACGGCCCGGTACAGGTCGCCATCCACATCAGAAATCTCACGCCAGGAATTACCGGCGTCGAAGAAGGCGACGCCCATGATTCCGTTGGATTTGCTGATGGGAAAGATGGTTTCAAAGTTGGTGTAAAACACGGCCTTGCCGCCGATACGCTCCCCGGTCCACGGGTCCTTGGGGGAGATCTTGTCCAGGGCGTAGCCGCGCACGTTGTTGATGCCGCCAAGGTAGAAGCATTCGAAGACCGGAATGGTGCCCCCGTTGTCCAGGGCCACGCCGGCGTGTCCGCGCCAGTGGAAGACCACGTCAAGCGGCAGCGGGTAGAAGAAGTTGGACGTGACAAGCGGCTTCACGAAGGCGTCGTCGCCCCCGAGCACGCCGCCCGCGTATTCCAGCGAGATGGTGTTCTTGGTGCCTCGGGTGGGCTTGGTGGAGCTGTCGGTGGTGTCGCGGTCAAGCTCCACATACATCGAACTGCTCCAGTGCGTGCCTGCGGCCTGCTGGATCTCCGAAGCGCTCAGCCAGTTGACGCCCGAGATGTTGTAGCGGTCCAGGCGGTAGTCCCAGGAAAGCAGCGTGTATTCGCCGATGGGGTAGCCTAGGCTCAGCTTGCCGCCCACGGTTTCCTTGTCGTAGTCGTCGTAGTTCTTCCAGAGGTTGTAGAGCTCGACGCCGGCGGCCAGCTTGGAGTCGTAGACCCTGGGGTTGGTGAACGACAGGGAGAAGCGGTTGGACCGGCCGCTGAACATGCCCTGGAACTTGGCGGCGTAGCCCTTGCCGAAGAGGTTGCGCTCCTCCACCGAGCCGCCGAAGAAGACGCTGTCGTAGGTGGAATAGCCCACGCCCAGGCTCAGCGCGCCGGTGTTCTTGTCCTTGACCTTGACCTTGAGGTCCACCTCGGTGGGGTTCTCCGTGGGCACGGTCTCGATGTCGATCTTCTCGAAGAAATCGAGCTTGTCCAAACGCTCGTTGGAGCGGCGCAGCTTGGAGCCGCTGAACATGTCGCCGTCGGCCAGGCGCATCTCGCGGCGGATGACGTTGTCCCTGGTCTTGGTGTTGCCTTCCACGATCACCCGGCGCACGTACACCCGCTTGCCCTTGTAGAGCACATAGGTGATGTCGATGGTCTTGTCTTCGGGGTGCTTTTGCATGTCCACGTCCGCTTCGGCGAAGGCGTAGCCGTAGTCGGAGTAGATTTCCGTGAGCATGTTGAGGTCGTTTCTGACCACGGAGCGGTCGAAGTACTCGCCGTCGGCGCTCAGTTCGTCGAGCTTGACGGCTTCCATGAGCTTGGGATCCTCGAGGAGCAGATCGCCGGAGAAGGCGACCTTGCCGACCTTGTAACGGTCGCCCTCGACCACCCGGAAGATCACCGTGATGCCGTCGTCGCCGTACTCCACCTCGGGCTGGCCCACCTTGGCGTCCACGAAGCCGCGGTTGGCGTAGTAGGCTTCCAGGGCGGCGGCGTCGCGCTCCAGGTATTCCTCCTTGAGCACGCCCGTTCCGGTGATCCAGGAGTAGAATGTGCGTTCGGTGGTGGCCAGTTCGCCGCGCAGGTCGTCGGGATCGATCTGCTTGGCGCCCTCGATCTTGATTTCCTTGATATAGAGCTTCTTGGGCTCCTTGATCACGATATTGAGCCGGGCCACGCGCGGGTCGGTCTGCTCGATATCGTAGGAGACGTTGGTCTTGTAGTAGCCTTCCTTGCGGTAGAGATCCCGGATCTTTTCCAGGTCGTCGGCCAGCACCTTGAGGTTCAGGATGGACCCGGTCTTGGTGCCCATGACCTCGAGGATGTCGTCCTTGTCCACGTCGCCGTTGCCGGTGACGCCGATGGCCTGGATACGCGGCTTTTCCTTGACCACGTAGACCAGCTTTTTCCCCTGGGGCGTTTCGTCCAGGCGGACCTGGACGTCGTCGAAATAGCCCAGCTCGAACAGGCGCTTGATGTCCTCGTTGACCACTTTGGGATCATAGGGCTGTCCGGCCTGGCTTTTGATCTTGAGCAGCACCACTTCCTTGTCGAGGACGCTGTTGCCCTCCACGTCCACCTCGGCGATGCGGTCCGAGGTGAAGAGGTTGCCCTTGACCTTGGCGGCCAGTTCGTTGACCGCGGTCTGCAGGCTCATGAGATTTTCGGCCTGGGCGAAGACGGGCACGGGGTCGCCGCCCGAAACGGCGGCCACCCTGGCGTCGATGCTTATGGCGTCGCCCAGTTTGGACATGCTGCCGTAGACCACGTGGCTGGCGCCGCTGGCGGCGGCCAGTTTCCGGGCCTCGGCTTCGGTCGCGGCCGCGGTCTTCCCTGTGACCGCGTTCACGCCCTCGGCGCGCAGGTGATCGGCGATAAGCTCCGGAAGACTGGAGCGCACGGACGACAGATCCTCCCCGGCGTTGACGGTAAAAGGCGTCACCAGCACCTTGGCCTCCCCGCTTTGGGCCAAGGCCGCGCTGGCGAATGCGGCGGATGCGATCAGGAAACACCACAGGACAAGGACTTTCGATTTAAGTCCGCGCATAGAGTTCTCCACCGTGAAGTTCCATTCTCCGGCCCATGAGGTTGGCCAGGTTGTGGTTGTGCGTGACGACGACGAGCGTCATCCCCAGCTCCGCGTTCAGGCCGGCAAGCAGAGCTCCCACACGCTCGCCGGTCTGCTCGTCCAGATTTCCGGTGGGTTCGTCGGCCAAAAGCGCCTTTGGCCGCAACAGGATGGCGCGGGCGATGGCCGCCCGTTGCCTCTCTCCCCCGGACAGCGTTGTTACCCTGTATTCGGCCCTTTCATCAAGTCCCACGAGCGCAAGAGATTCACTGGCCGATTCATATGCTTTTTTCCTGGGCATTCCGGCGATAAGGCCCGGCATGGCTACGTTTTCGAGGGTTGTGAATTCCGGCAGGAGGTGATGGAACTGGAAAACAAAACCGATTTCACTGTTTCTTATTTTCGCGGATCGTTCCAGCGACAAGGCGGAAAGCGATTGGCCCGCAAAAAGCACCTCCCCTTTTGTAGGGGAATCCAGCCCGCCCAGAAGATGCAACAAGGAGCTTTTCCCGGACCCCGAAGCGCCAAGTATGGCCAGGGAGTCGCCCTTCGCGATGGAAAGGTCCACGTTTCGCAGAACCGTCACCTTTTCCGAGGGCCCCTCGTACTCTTTCGTCACGCCCCGAAGCTCGTAAATAGGCCCGTTACTCATGGCGCAGGGCCTCCGCCGGTTTAAGACGCGCGGCCTGGCGCGCCGGATACAGGGTGGCCAGGAAACACAAGACAAAGGCGGTGATTCCCACCAGGGCCAGATCCAGCGGATCGAGCAGAATGGGCAGATGATCCATGGGATAGACGTCGCCCGGCAGCTTGATGAACTGGTATTTCTTGAGGGCCCAGCAGATGGGCAGGCCCAGGGAGTAGCCCAGGCCCGAACCGATGAGTCCGATGATGACCCCCTGGGTCATGAAGATGCGCCGGATGCTTTTGGCCGTGGCGCCCATGGACATGAGCACGGCGATGTCCCGGGTCTTCTCCATGACCAGCATGACCAGGGTGGTGATGATGGAAAAGGAGCCCACCAGCACGATGAGGACCAGGATGACGAACATGGCGGTTTTTTCCAGATGCAGGGCGCTGAAGAGGTTGCCGTTCATGTCGATCCAGGTGCGCACGTAGATGGGAGCGCCGCCGAGCGCCTTGCGGGCGAGCCGGGCCGTTTCCTCCACCCGGTCCGGATCGGCCACCTTGGCCTCAAGTCCGGTGACCAGATCCTTCTTGAAGCCCAGAAGCTTCTGGGCGGCCGTCAGGCTCACGTAGGCCATGGAGGAGTCGTACTCGTACATGCCGGATTTGAAGACGCCGCGCACGGTGAAGGTTTCCACCTTGGGGGAGAACCCGGCGGCGCTCTGGCGGCCCGAGGGGGACAGGAGGTTGACCACGGAGCCGATGCCGAGCCCCATGCGCTTGGCCAGCTCCTCGCCCAGGATGATGCCCGGGAACCGCCCCTGGGCGTCCAGGCCTTCCAGGCTGCCGTCCACCATGTCCTGGGGCAGGGTCAGCACCTCCCCGGCGGTTTCGGGATCGATGCCGCGCACGATGAGGCCCTTGACCCCGCGCGGCGTGCTCAGCATGACCTCGGTATAGATGAAGGGGGTGGCCGCCACGACGCCCGGCGTTTTTTCCAGGGCCGCCTCATGCTCCCGGTAATCGTACATGGCCCCGCCCATGGCCGCGACGACCATGTGGGCGTTCACCCCCAGGATCTTCTGTCGCAAATCCGTGGTGAAGCCGTTCATGACCCCGAGCACGATGATGAGCGAGGCCACCCCCAGGCCCACGCCCAGGATGGAGATCAGGGAGATGATGGAGATGAAGGCCTGTTTGCGCTTGGCCGTCAGGTAGCGCAGAGCGATGAAAAGTTCATATCTCATGAGCCGGACTGCGTCTCCGGACGCAGAAGCGGAAAGAGGATGACCTCGCGGATGGACGCCTGGTCGGTCAGAAGCATGACCAGCCGGTCGATGCCGATGCCCTGCCCGGCCGCCGGGGGCATGCCGTATTCCAGGGCGCGCACGTAGTCCTCGTCCATGGGGTGGGCCTCGTCGTCGCCCAGGGCCTTTTCCCGGACCTGCTCCTCGAAGCGCTGGCGCTGATCCACGGGATCGTTGAGTTCCGAGAAGGCGTTGGCCATCTCGCGCCCGGCGATAAAAAGCTCGAACCGGTCGGTGATGTCGGGGTTCTCCTCGTTGCGGCGGGAAAGGGGCGAGATGTCCGTGGGATAGCCGTAGATGAAATGGGGCTGGATGAGCTTGGGCTCCACGGCGATGTCGAAGATCTTGGCCTGGACCTTGCCGAGCTTTTCGCCCTTCAGGACCTTTTCGCCGTTCTTCTCCACATAGCTCTTGGCCGCCTCGAAATCGAGATAGACCTCCGGGGGCACGCCGCCGATGGTTTCCAGGGAATCGTGGAAGCGCACCCGGCCCCAGGTTCCGGCCGTGAGATCGATCTTCTCCCCCTGGTATTCCAGAACCGTGGTCCCGCAGACCTTTCCGGCCAGGGTGGAAAACATCTCCTCGGTCAGGTCCATGAGGTCGTGCACCGTGGCGTAAGCCCAGTAGAATTCGCACATGGTGAATTCCGGGTTGTGCCTGGTGGAGATGCCCTCGTTCCTGAAATTGCGGCCCACTTCGTAGACCTTTTCGAACCCGCCCACCAGAAGACGCTTCAGATAGAGCTCCGGCGCGATGCGCATGTACAGGCTCATGTCCAGGGCGTTGTGGTGGGTGATGAAGGGCTTGGCCGTGGCGCCGCCGGGGATGGCCTGCATCATGGGCGTTTCCACTTCCATGAAGCCGCGCTCGTTCAGGAACCGGCGAAGCTCGGTGATGATGCGGGTGCGCTTGACGAAGATCTCGCTGGTCTTGGGCGTGACGATGAGGTCCACGTAGCGCTGGCGGTAGCGGGTCTCCACGTCCTTCAGACCATGATACTTCTCGGGCAGGGGCCGCATGGACTTGGTCAAAAGCGTGGCCGAGTCGCAGCGCAGGGTCAGTTCGCCGGTCTTGGTGCGGAAAAGGCCGCCCGAAACGCCCACGATGTCGCCGATGTCGAATTTCTTGAAGGTCTGGTAGCTTTCCTGCCCGAGATCTTCGCGGGAGGCGAAGCACTGCAGGCGATCGGCCGCGTCCTTCAGCACGAAGAAGGTGACCTTGCCGAAAGAGCGCAGGGAAACGATGCGCCCGGCCAGGGAGAAGGTCTCCGTGAGCCCGGCGAGCCTTTCCTCGTCCCAGTCCGAATAGGCTGCGAGGATGGAGGCCACGTCGTGCTTTTTGGCGAAGGAATTCGGGTACAGGGGGACGCCGTCGTCAAGGAGCTGACAAGCCTTGGCGACCCGGTTTTTCATGACCTCGTTGAGTTCCCCCGCGGCGTCCAGGCTTTCGAGGAGAGGGAGGAAATCGTCGACGTGAGGCGATTTGACCGGGAGTTTGTAATTCTTTCTGGGCTTCGTATTGTCGCTGGCCAAGGCGCGTTACTCCGTAAATTGCGATGTGGGTCAAGCGCATCTGGGTACGAGAATTCACCGGGTGCGTCAAGAACGGGGTTTTTGGAAAAAACGCGCGGGCCAGGGAATTTTTGCTTGACGCCGGAGCCATGCGCGGCTAAACGGTTCTCTCGCTTTGACCGTGTTTGTTCCCCGGTAGCTCAACGGCAGAGCGGGTGGCTGTTAACCACTAGGTTGGCGGTTCGAATCCGTCCCGGGGAGCCAGAAAAATCAGGGACTTGCGGATATTCCGCAAGTCCCTTTTTTCGTTGGCGGGAAGCTTGTCCCCCATCTGTTCCCCATTTCCAAGATAAGGGACGGAAGCCAAACAGGCGTTTTTTCGGAGAGATAGTCGATGGCTGCGAGCCCCACGCTCACGATCAATCCAGATTAGGACATGTACCAGCTTCTTGCCCAGACCGGGCGCGTCCTGATGGAAGCGGGCCAAATCCAGGAGTCCACTAGGCTCCTGGCCAAGGGCCGGGACCTTCAATCCTACCACCAGATGCTGAACCTGCTCCTGGAGTTCGTGAACCTGCGGCAAGATGGGGCCACCGTTCGTCGAACTGAGCCGTAGGCGCTTAGATGGCCGTCCTCCGTTCGTTAATGCGCCCTACCTGCAAGCGCGTCACGCTTCACTCATATTTCCCTGGATTATCCTCAGACGGTGGCTACTGGAAATGCACTGAGCGTATCGACCAGCGCAAAAATAGACGCCACTCTAATACATGCAACCGGAGGCGCCTTGTCTTAATCAACAGGCGGGGGTGTTATTTCCGTTGCTGCGCTGAAAGATATCTCGTCGTCCGGAGCAAGACTGGAAGGCGAAGACGGGTACCGCCAGAAAAGCGTAACCTATGGCCAAGATGTAGAGTTTCACGCTAACATTTCAACTGGCTCTATATTGAGATACTACATACGATCTTCAGTCGTCTGTGTTGATGGTACATTTTTTGGAATAGAGTTTTCGCGAAATCTAGGCGGCGCAGAAAAGCTGCTTGCCAAACTCGGGAGCGTTCATTCGGTATCAGCCTGCGGCAAGGGCTTCTTCTGGCTTTGTCAAGCGCATGACGCCTTTTCAAAGACAGACGCTCCAGGACATCACCTTGATCCTTACATTATACAAGAATATAAATTGTTGACAATTCCTTAGATAATGGATATAAAATTAATGAAATAGTAATTTTAAGAAATATTTGCGATATATAATTTTTTCAATGAGCATACAAATTACAAAAGTAATGGGGAAAAATGATCATTTTTTAGCATATATTTTGCTTTTCATATTTTTTTACTTCATCCTCACTCGGTTTATTACGTAAATGCGCCTGGAGATTGTCCATGTCCATGAATTTCGCATCGTTCTTATTCCTTTCCGACATTCCTACCCTGCCTCGGGTATCCGTTCGCATGGCGTCGGATGGGGTGAGCGGCCTCGCTGTCGCGCCCTGTTCCGCGCATACCCTCCCGGGCCGCGCGCGATTTTCGACGGCCGGGAGGCCTAAGCGGACGGGCTTTGAATCGCGGAAACGGACATGGGCGAAGGAGAGCGCTATGGTCATTCTTTGAACCTCTGAAGCGGACGTCATGCGGCGGCGTTCGATACGAAGATCGGAAGAGCGTCGTGTAGGGAAAGAGTGTAGATCTCGGTGGTCG
>CALGYO010000139.1 GCA_937934715.1 uncultured Desulfovibrionaceae bacterium
TAGAGCGCCCAGCACACGGCGGTGTAGCCCACCAGGGCGATGAGCATTTTGAGGGAAACGCTGTGCACGAGCTGCAATTTGAGCTCGGCCAGAAATTCGCTCAGCCTGGACGAGGGCATAAGGCGGATGATCCTGTCGGAAAAAGCCGGATACATGCGCAGGACCCACAAGATGGCCCAGATGGAGGGCACGCCCACGGCCAGCGGGATGAAGGCCATCTTCACATTGAAATAAAAGGCCACGGCCACGCCCAGCGCAAGGATGGCGTTCAGGTCGTAAAACCGCTCCCAAAAGACCATGCTCAGGCTGCGGCCCAGGGAAAAGCCGCATTCCCGGCGCATGTAAAAAGCCTTGGCCACCTCGCCGAGCTTGGCGGGGGCGATGTTGTTCACCGCCATGCACAGGAAAAACGCCTTGAAGCACAGCATGTTTCCGGACTCGAAATTGGAGAGGTAATTGAAGCGAAGAGCCATGGCCCAGTATCCGGCGAAGGAAAAGACCACGGTTATGATAAGGGCCGGGATGTCGTAGCCGCGCAGGGCGGTCATGAGGTCCGCGAAATCGAGATCCCAGAAGGAATACAACAGACAGGCCGCCACAATGGCCAATCGCAGGACGAGGCTCACGGTTTTTTTCACGAAGGTGGAACGTCTGGTCACAGCGGTTCTCTTTGGGGTCAACGGTTGAAGGCTTCCTGGAGACGGTAGCGCAGATGGGTGTACCGCTTCTCCGAGCCGATGTTTTTCAGTCCGATATGCATGGCCTTTTTCCCGCCGATGAGAATGGCCAGACGCTTGGCCCGGGTCAGGGCCGTATAGATGAGGTTTCGCCGCAGCATGACGAAATGCTGGGTCAAAACCGGAAAAATCACGGCCGGATACTCGCTGCCCTGGGACTTGTGCACGCTTACGGCGTAGGCCGGGGACAACTCGTCGAGCTCGGTCCGGTCGTAGGTCAGAGTCCTGCCGTCGAACTCGGCCAGGATCTCGCCCATCTCGGGGTCCACGTCCACGATCCAGCCCAGGTCCCCGTTGAACACGTCCTTGTCGTAATTGTTCCGGGTCTGCAATATCCTGTCGCCCTCCCGGAAAATCCATCGTCCCCGGACGATTTCCTTCCCCTTGGGATTGAGCCGCCCCCGCAGGGCGTCATTTAAGGCCATGGTTCCCGCCTCGCCCTTGTGCATGGGGGACAGGACCTGCACGTCGCGCATGGGGTCCAGGCCGTAGGTCCTGGGGATGCGCTCGCAGGCCAGCTCCACGATCATCTCCCGCACCTTGACAGGATCGTCCTGCTCCACCCAGTAGAAATCCGCCTCGGGCGGCGGTTTGGGCGAGGCGTCCGGGAGCAGCCCGGCGTTGATCCGGTGCGAATTGACCACGATCATGCTTTCCCGGGCCTGGCGGTAGATCCTGGTCAGCACGGCGCTCGGCAGGACCTGGCTGTCCAACAGATCGGCCAGGACGTTGCCCGGACCGACCGAGGGAAGCTGGTTCACGTCCCCGACCAGAAGAAGGCGCCCGGTCAAGGGCAGAGCCCGCAGCACGTGCAGAAAAAGCCGCGCGTCCAGCATGGATGCCTCGTCCACCACCAGCGCGTCCGCCTTGAGCTTGTTGTCCTCGCCCAGAGCGAACGTGCCGTCGGGAGAGTACTGCAAAAGACGGTGCAAGGTCGAGGCCGGGAACCCCGAGGCCTCGGACAGCCGCTTGGCCGCCCTTCCCGTGGGCGCGGCAAGTTTGACTTTATGGCCGAGCTTGTCAAGGGCGCCCACGGCCATGCGCATGATGGTGGTCTTGCCGGTGCCGGGACCGCCCGTGATGATGAAGACCTTGGAGGCGCAGGCGTCGAGCACGGCCCGGCGCTGCTCCTCGGAAAGATTGATGCGGGCCTTGTGTTCCAGTTCCGGCAGGATGGCGGCGGCTTTTTCCTTGGCGGCCGAGGACGGATGCGAGGCCAGGGCGCGCAGCCGGTCCGTGATCTCGCGCTCGTCGGCGTAGAAACGGTAGAGATAGACCGCCGCGTCGATGTCCTGCTCCTTGAGCCGGACGGTCTTGACCCGCTTTTTCTCTTCCAGAACGCCCAGCGCATCCTCCAGGACGTCGGGCTCCGCCTCGCCCACCATGGCGGCCACCCGGTCAAACAGGTCGTCCTTTGGGTAGAACAGATGCCCCTGTTCGCTGAGGGAGGCCAGGGCGTAGAGGATGGCCGCCTCCATGCGCGCCCGGCTCTTGGGGTCGAGCCCGAGCTTGAGCGCCATGTTGTCGGCGGTCTTGAAGCCCACGCCCTTGATGTCGTAGGTCAGGTCGTAGGGATTGGCCTTGATGCGCGAGACGGCCTCTGCGCCGTACAATTTGAAGATGCGGCCGGCGAATGTGGTGGGAATTTCGTAGGTCTGCAAAAAGAGCATGAGGGAGCGGACTTCGCGCTGTTCCTCCCAGGAATCCACGATGGTCTTGAGCTTCTTCTTGCCGAGCCCTTCCACGGTCAGCAGTTTTTCCGGCTCGCTGTCGAGTATCTCCAGGACCCGGCCGCCGAAGGCCTCGATCATGCGGGAGGCCAGCACCTCGCCCACGCCTTTGATGAGTCCCGAGGCCAGATAGCGCCGCACCCCGTTGACCGTGGCCGGGATCGTGCGCTCGAACGTGGCGACCTTGAACTGGCGCCCGTATTTGGGGTGGTTGTCCCATTCGCCCGTGAGATCGAGCTCCTCGCCGGGCGCCACCCGGGGCAGGCTGCCCACGATGGAGAAGGTTCCCGGCTCGTCCTTGGCCTTGACCCGGGCGATCAGGAAATTGTTCTCCTCGTTGTAGAAGGTGACGCTGACGACTTCGGCCGTCACTTGCTCGGCCATGGTCAGCCCCGCCGCGCCGAGGCTGGACGGACGACGGCGAAGCCTCTCCTTCCCCGGACTCCGGGGACGGGACGGGCGGCGCGCCCGGCGCGATGACGATCATGGGTCGGATTCAATGGCGCATCCCGGCGGCGGCCTCTCAGAGCTCCTGGCGAAAGGCCATGGACTGTTTGAGGGTTTCCTTGTCGATGTATTTCACCTCGGACCCCAGCGGCATGCCCTGGGCCAGGCGGGTGAGCCGGACGCCTGGGAAATCCCGGGCGAGCATGTTTTTCACGTGGGAGGCCGTGGTTTCGGCCTGCAGGGTGGCCCCGAGCGCCAGGATGAGTTCCCGGACCACGCCCTGTCGCAGGCGCTCGGCCAGAAGCGGAAACTGGAGCATGGAGGCAGCCACCCCGTCCAGGGGGTCGAGCAGGCCGCCGAGGATCATGTATTTTCCCTTGTACTGCCCGGTTTCCTCAAGAGCCAGCACAGAGTCCCACTGAGCCACCAGACACAGGGTCGCCTCGTCCCGGATGGGATCGGCGCAAATGGGACAGAGTTCGGTTTCGGACAACCCGGCGCAACGCGGGCACAGAAAAAGCTTCTCGCGCAGGTCCAGGATGCTCCGGCCAAGTCCCGCGCTGCGCTCCCTGGGCCATTCGAGCAGGGTCATGGCCGCCCGCAGGGCGGATTTCGGTCCCAGTCCGGGCAGGGCGGAAAGCTGTTCGACCACGTCGAGGAGCGGTTTCGGCAATCTTTGCAAAATGGACCCCTATAATGAAACCGGCCGCGCCCCGCGTTGCGTGACGCGCGGGGCGCGGTTCCGGCGGCCGCGGCGGCCGTCTAGAACATGCCCGGGATCTTGATGCCCCCGGTAATCTGCCCCATCTCCTGCTCCATCATTTCCTTGGCCTTTTTCACCCCGTCGTTGACCGCCGCCAGGATGAGGTCCTGCAGCATCTCCACGTCCTCGGGGTTGACCACGGTCTTGTCGATGACGATGCCCTTGAGCTCGTTGGAGCCGCTCACGATGGCCTTGACCATGCCGCCGCCGCTGGCGCCTTCCACGGTGCGGTCGGCCAGCTCGTCCTGAAGCTTGCTCATTTTTTTCTGCATGATCTGCGCCTGGCGGACCAGTTCGTTCATCCCTTTCATTTATTCCTCCGATTGAGCGCCGTGACGGCGCGGTATGCTGTCGAGCACTTCCGCCCCGAATTTCGCGACGGCCTCGCGCACTTCGGGGCGCGCATTCACGTAGGCCTTCAGTTCGTCCTTGCCCTGGCGTTTGACGGACGCGTCCGCCCGGGCGAGCCGGACGTCCGCCGAAGGGCCGAAATATTCCCGCACCAGCCCGATCAACGGGGTGAAGGAGTCGGGCTTTTGCATCCTATCCCGCAAAAAACCGCTGGAAAAGCGCAGTTCAAGCAGGTTTTCCTCGGTCCTGAACGCTCCCTTGACGGTTTCCAGGCCGCCGAGTGCGGCGAAGCCCTCGCTTCGCTTTTGCGCGTAAAAAGCCAGAAATCCCTCCCAGGTTTGCGGCCCCCTGGCCGTAAATCCCGGCTCCGCCGGTCCGGCCGAAGAAACCGGCTCAACCGATCCAGCCGAAACGGCCGGTTCCGTCGGTTCTGCTGGTCTGGCCGAAGGAGCCGGTTCCGCCGGTTCAACCAGCTGGGCTCGCCCGGGCTCAGGTTCCTCGGAACGCGGCGGCGTTTCCGGCTCTTTGGGCGTGGCGGCCTGTCCAGGCCGCGCGCCCGCGCCCAAAGGCGCGGTTTCTCGTCCGTAATGATGACCAGATGGTCCATATCCGGGAGGTCCATGGGGAGCAGGCGCGTTTTGTGTCGCTCCAGACATCGCAACGCCCTGCCCTGCTTGCCGAGGAGATGGCACGTACCCTGGAGGCATGGCGCCTGGGGCATCCTGCCGGGAAGGCGGCGCGTAGCCTGGGGGCATGGCGCCAGCGGCGGGAGGCGCGGTCCGCCCGGCGGGGCCTTGTCCGGCTGGAACGTCCCGTCCCTGGGACGCCCAGGCGCCCTGGCCGGATGGGCCCGGGGACGCCTCCGGGGCCGCGCCGGTCTCCCGGGGCGGACTCCATCCGCGTCGCGCGCCGTCCTGCCCGCGCGATCCGTAGCCCGTCGAAGGCCGTGAGCCCGAGGGGCCCGGCGCGCCGGAAGACCTGGCGGGACCGCCTCCCGTCCCCCGTGAGGTCTGGGCCGCGGCGGAAAGATTGTCCAGGGAAAGCAGCTGGGGCAGATAGGCCAGGTTCAAGAGCAACAGTTCCAGGGCCAGGGCGGGCTCCAGGCTGGTCATGACCCGGCGCTGGCCTTCGAGGGTCAGCTGCCAGCAGGCGTGGATGTGGGCCAGATCGTATTTCCGCGCCCATTCGAGCCATTCGGACGCCTCCTCCCTGGAGACGTCCACCAGGGGAAAGCCCGCCTCTCCCGCCTGACGCAGGAGGAACATGTTGCGCCAGGCCCCGGCCAGCTCGCGCAGGAAAAATCCGATATCCAGTCCCCGGTCGAGCACCTGGCGCAGAATGTCCGCCACTCCTGCGCAGTCCTGGCCGTGAATGGCGGCGATGAGCCCGAAAAAGACCTCCTGCCCGGCCAACCCCAGCACCCCGCGCACGTCGGCCTCGGTCAGTTCGCTTTCCCCAAGGGCCAGGGTCTGGCCCATGAGGGACATGCTGTCGCGCACGCTTCCGGCGCCGCGCCTGGCGATGAGGCTGACCGCGCCGCGCTCGAAGCCAATGTTCTCCCGCTCGAGGATGTGCGTGAGATGTCCTTCAAGCTCCGCCTGGGTCATGCGCTTGAAAATGAAATGCTGGCAGCGGCTGATGATGGTGGCCGGGAATTTGTGGGGCTCGGTGGTGGCCAGAACGAAGGTCACGCGCCCGGGCGGCTCTTCCAGGGTTTTCAGGAGCGCATTGAAGGCCGCCTTGGAAAGCATGTGGGCTTCGTCGATGATGAAGACCTTGTAGCGGCTTTGCAGCGGGGCGTAGCCCACGTCCTCCTTGAGCCGCCTGGCCTCGTCCACGCCGCCGTGGGTGGCGGCGTCGATCTCGATCACGTCCGGGGAGACGCCAGAGGTGATCTGCCGGCACTGGGCGCAGGCGTTGCAGGGCTCGCCCGTGGGCGCGGTCTCGCAGTTGAGCGCCTTGGCGAAGATGCGGGCCAGGGTGGTCTTGCCCACCCCGCGCGTGCCGCTGAACAGATAGGCGGGCGCCACCTTGTCCTCGCCGGCCGCCCGGGACAGGATGCGCTTGACCGCCTCCTGTCCGGCGACCTCGCCGAAACGCTGGGGGCGGTATTTTCTGGTGAGGCTTGTGGTGCTCATGAGATATGAAGGGGAGCGGCGGGACGAAGGCCCCGGACGCTCCCCGTTGGCGTCTGCATGGTCAATGCCGCTCTCGCCGGATTCCTAGAGAGCGTACGGATACAGCCAGCTCTTGTATTTGGGGTTCTCGCCTTTGACCACCTTGAAGAACTCCGCCTGGAGCCTCTTGGCCACGGGACCGGCATGTCCTTCGCCGATCACCCGGCGGTCCAGTTCGCGGATGGGGGTCAGTTCGGCGGCGGTGCCGGTGAAAAACGCCTCATCCGCATTGTACATCTCGTCCCTGGTGAAAAGCTGCTCCACCACCTCGTAGCCGAGATCCTTGGCCAGGGTGATGACGCTTTCCCTGGTGATGCCGGACAGGATGGAGGTGAGCGGCGGGGTCTTGATGACGCCCTTGGACACGATGAAGACGTTCTCGCCCGTGCCCTCGGCCACGTAGCCCGAAGGATCGAGCATGAGGGCCTCGTCGTAGCCGTCGGCCACGGCCTCCATCTTGGCCAGGACCGAGTTCACGTAGTTGCCGCTGGATTTGGCCTTGGTCATCATGACGTTGACGTGGTGCCGGGTGAAGCTGGAGGTGCGGATGCGGATGCCGCGCTCCAGGGCTTCGGCGCCGAGGTAGGCGCCCCAGGACCAGGTCGCGATGATAAGCTGGACGGGATTGCCGGCCGGGTTGACGCCCATGTTTCCGCCGTAGCCGACGAAGGCCAGGGGCCGGATATAGCCGGCGGGCAGCTTGTTGGCCTTCAACGTCTCCACGATGGCGGCGGTGACTTGATCCTCGGAATAGGGAATCTTCATTTCCAGCGCTTTGGCGGAATTGAACAGGCGATGCGTATGCTCGGGCAGACGGAACACGGCGGAGGAGCCGTCCGTAGCCTGGTAGGCGCGGATGCCTTCGAACACGCCGGTGCCGTAGTGCAGGGCATGGGAGAGGACGTGGACCTTGGCCTGGCCCTCGGGAACAAGTTGGCCGTCAAACCATATGAAATCCGTCTGGATCGCCATTTTCTTCCCCTTTTTTCACGCGAAAACGCGGGGACGTCCGGCGCCTTCGCCGGGCCGACGCCCTTTCGCCTGGCGGTTACCCCAAAAAAGGAACGCTAAAGAATTCCCTTTTTCAGGTCAAGGGCCGCAGGGCGAAAGGCCCGTCAATCCTCGCTTGCGGCGTTTCGAAACCAGAATGTCGCGAATTCGCCGAAAGGCCGGATTTGCCCTCTGCCCGCCCTTTCGGCTATGAGCCCTTCGCACGCGAGGATATATTTAATGAACGCCGACTTTGCCCCCTTTCCCCCAAAAACCGGCGCGGCGCCTTCCGCCGCCCCGCCCATCGGACCGGACGCGCCCTGGCTCGCCCCCATGGCCGGGTTCACCGACCTGCCTTTCCGGCTCCTGTGCCGGGAGCGCGGTTGCGTCTGCGCGGTCACGGAAATGGTCAGCGCCAAGGGGCTCTGCTACGACTCCAAAGGCACGACGGACCTTCTGGCCACCTGTCCCAAGGACGCTCCCTTCGTGGTCCAGCTTTTCGGCTCGGACGAGGAATGCCTCAAAATGGCCATGGACATGCTCCTTGAGCGCGGGGTCGCCTATTTTGACTTGAACGCCGGATGTCCGGCGCCCAAGGTCGTGAAGACCGGCGCGGGCGCGGCCCTGCTCAAAAAACCCGGACTTCTGGCCAGGCTCGCCGCCGTCATGACCGAACGGGCGGGACCGGGACGGACCGGGGTGAAGATCCGGCTGGGAATGACGCCGCAAACGCCCGTCTATCTTGAGCTGGCGAAAAGCCTGGAGGACGCGGGCGCGGCCTGGCTGACCCTGCATCCGCGCTACGCCAGCCAGGGATTTTCCGGCAGGGCCGATCTTGACGCCCTGGCCCGGTTCAAGAAAGCGTCCGCCCTTCCGGTGATCGCCAGCGGCGATCTCTTCACCGCCATGGACGCCGCGCGCTGCCTGGCGCGAACCGGCGCGGACGGGGTCATGTTCGCCCGGGGCGCCCTGTACGATCCGGGCGTGTTCTCGCGTTTCACAGCCCTTATGCGCGGAGATGCGGCCGGGGCGGCGCCCCCCACGGGCCCGGAAATCGCGGGCGTCATCCGCCGCCACGCCGAGCTGGCCAGACAGTACGGCTCCGGGCGGCGCTCGCTTCTCAAGATGCGCACCGCAGCGCCGCGTTACCTGCGCGACGTCCCGGGCTCGCGCCTGTTGCGCGTCCGGCTTTGCCGGTGTAATTCCTGGGAAGAACTGGAGGATATCGCCGCCGAAGTGGAGGCGGGGCGGGTCGCGGATCCGGTATCCGCGCTCCAAGGCGCGGACGGCGCGGAAGAAGCCGCTCTCGCGGACATCCGCGAGGATCCGGGGCAATAGGGGCCGTTCCGGAAGGGACGCGTTCTTCGCGGCGGCGCGCAGGCGCCGCGCAGGCCTTTCAGCCACCGCGAAATCGCATTTTGGGCGAGACGGAAACGTCCGCCTTTGCTATCCGAATAGGGAACGGCGTGAACGGCATCGCTAGCGCCGCCCGAACCAAGGAGTTGCACGACATGGAAGTCATCCGCGCGGAAACCGCCGGGTTCTGCATGGGAGTGGCCCTCGCCCTGCGCAAGCTGGACGAGGTCCTCGAGCGGGACGAGACCGGCGCCGCGGTCTTCACCCTGGGGCCCATCATCCACAACCCCCAGGTCCTGGCCGAATACGCCAGCATGGGCGTGTCCCAGGCCAAGACCCCGGACGAGATTCCGGAAAACGGCATCGTGATCATCAGGGCCCACGGCGTGCCCAAATCCGTATACGCCGCGCTGCGCGTGAAAAAAGCCCGAATCGTGGACGCCACCTGCCCCAAGGTGCGCAAGGCCCAGACGCTCATCGCCAAGGAGGCGAACCAGGGCAAGACCCTGCTTCTCTACGGCGAGGAGGACCATCCCGAGGTGAAGGGGCTTTTGAGCCACGCGATCAACGGCGCATTCGTCTTCGATTCCCTGGAGGAAGCCCGGGGGTTGACCCTGGACACGTCGAGAACCTATTTCCTGGCCGCCCAGACCACCCAGGACGCCCAGGAATTCGCACTCATCGTGGAATATTTCAAGGATATCCTGGGAAAGGAAATGAACACCCTCGCCACCATCTGCGACGCCACCATGCGCCGCCAGGAAGAGGCCGTGCATCTGGCCTCCCAGGTGGATCACATGGTCGTGGTGGGCGGGTTCGACAGCGGAAACACCAGGAGACTGGTCCAGGTGGTTTCGGAACTGGGCGCGCCCTGCGTGCATGTGGAGGTGGCCCAGGAACTGCCGCTCGAGCTGCTCAGGCCCAAAAGAAGAATCGGCTTGACAGCGGGCGCTTCTACCCCCAAGAAAATAATAGAAAGCGTACAAACGGCGTTGGAATCCCTGTAAGGCCAAAAGAACGCCCTTGATGCGGAGGCGGCTTAATGTCCCAGACGAATATCTTGTTGGAAGCCGGCACCAATGAACTGGAAATCGTCGAATTCTTCCTCGACGAGCCGGATTACGCCATTTCCGGCCCCGACGGCGCGCCGGGAATGTACAAGGGCTATTACGGCGTCAACGTGGCCAAGGTTCTTGAAATCATCCGGCTCCCACGCGTCACGGAAATGCCGGAAGCCGCCCACCCGAGCGTGCTCGGCGCATTCAATTTGCGCAACCACATCATCCCGCTGGTGGATCTCAGCCAATGGCTCGGCAAGGAACGCGTGGACACCGAGTCGCCCAAGGTCATCGTCACGGAATTCAACAACGTGACCACTTCCTTTCTGGTCACCGGCGTCACCCGCATCCACCGCCTGAGCTGGGAGGCCGTGGAGCCGCCCAACCGCTACGTGTCCCAGATCAGCGGCGACTGCATCACCGGCGTGGTCAAGCTCGAGGACCGCATCGTCTTCTTGTTGGATCTTGAGAAAATCGTGGCCGACCTCAATCCCAACCTGGGCCTGCGTCTGGACATGACCATCGAATGGAAGGCATCCAAACGCTACAGAGCCCTGGTGGCCGACGACTCGGTGCTCATCAGGGAAATGCTCAAGGACCTCCTGCAAAAGGCCAATTTCGACGTGGAAGCCGTGCAGAACGGCCGGGAGGCCTGGGAGCGGCTGCAACAGATCAAGACCCGCATCGAGGAGAACGGCCGTCCTCTTTCGGACTACGTCCACGTGATCGTGGCGGACATCGAAATGCCCTCCATGGACGGCCACAACCTGACCAAGCGCATCAAGGAAGACCCGGTCCTCAAGGATGTTCCGGTCATCCTGTTCTCCTCGCTCATCACGGACAAGCTGCGCCACAAGGGCGAAGCCGTGGGGGCCGACGATCAGATTTCCAAGCCCGACGTGTCGCAACTGGCCATGCGGGCAAAAACCCTCATCCAGAACCAGCTTGGCATCGACGACCAGGCCCTCAAGGCCGGCGCCGCTTAGCGTCGCGTCCATGCCGCCCGCCCCCGCCTTCGGGGACGGCTTGGGGTCGCAAGTCCAAGGCGCGCCGCCTGTCATGGCCGCGCGCCTTTTCTTATGAAGGACCGCAGGGCCGCTATTCGGGCATTTCTTCGATGCGCACGGCCTTGAAGCATTTGGGGGGGATGAATTCCTGGTGCACGGCGAAACGGGCCTTGGACAGGGCCTTGTCCGCGTCGGCCGCCTCCACCTCGATGTCCCCGGAGACCTCGCGCTCGATCCTGGTCTTGTATTCGACGTCGAACCTGCCGTCGTCCCGGGGGACGATGCGCAGGGGTTCGAAATAATGATAGGGTTCCACGGCGCGCTGATCCGGGTGGACCTTCGCCTGGGCCGCCAGCATGGCGGCGCCCTTGCCCGGCGCTTCCACGGTTTCCACGCCCTGCCTGTCTTCCAAAAGCTTGGTCTCGTACCATACCTTGAATTTGGCCATGTTCTCCTCGCCGTCTGTTCAATCTTGCGTTCGCGGCAAGCTCTTACCTCTCTTTTGCGCCAAAAGCGACCCCGATCGGCCAGGCTCCCGGAAAATCGGATGAAAGCGGAGGAAAGCGGCTTTGATTTTTCGGACGGGGATTGGTATGGGTCTTGGGACGGCGACGGCGCGAACCGCCTGCGCCCAAAACGCCGGCAGAGGGAGCCTGTTCGCCCAGCATGTCAGACCAACGCGCCCAAAAGAAGAAAAACGCGACCTTCCCAGGCCAGATCGGGCCGGGATCGGCCGCCCCCTCTCCCATTCCGCCGGGAGCCGACGTGACCAACGTCTCCCGCGTCCCCACGGAAGAGGAATGCCGCGCCTTGTGGGACCGCTACGAGATGCTGCCCCACATCCGCGACCATAGTCTGGCCGTGGCCTGCGTCGCCTCGTTCATCGCGGAAAAGGCGGTCGAGACGGGACTCGAGGTCGACCCCCGGGCCGTTCGCGCCGCCGCGCTCCTGCACGACATCGCCAAGACCTACTCCATCCATTACGGCGGGAACCACTGCCAGCTGGGCGGCGCCTGGGTCCAGGAACTCACCGGCAATCCCGCTCTGGCCCAGGGCGTGATCCATCATGTCCACTGGCCCTGGGAAATCGACGTACGCAAGCATTTTTTGCCGCTGACCGTGATCTACAGCGACAAGCGGGTCAAACACAATCGCATCGTGTCCCTGGAAGACCGCTTCAACGATCTTCTGGATCGCTACGGAACGACCGAATACATCAGGGAGCGCATCAAGGGCTCCTTCAACCAGGCCAGGGATATCGAAAACGCCCTGTCCCAAGCCATCGGAGTGGATCTGCATGCGCATTCTTTTGATTGCGGGGGGCTGGTCGCCTGAGCGCGAGGTGTCGCTCTCGGGCGCCGAACAGATTCACGCCTCGCTTTCCCGTCTCGGCCATGACGTGACGCCGTTCGACCCGGCCGACGCTTTCGACCAGCTTTCCTCGCTGGCCGCGGCATTCGACTTCGCCTTCATCAACCTGCACGGCGCGCCGGGCGAGGACGGTCTGATCCAGGCCATCCTGGACGCGAACCGGGTTCCCTACCAGGGCAGCGGCCCGGCCGGTTCCTTCCTGGCTCTCAACAAGGCCGCCGCCAAGCAACTCTTCACCGTCCGGGGCGTTCCCACCCCGAAATGGGAATTTTTACCCGAGCGACCGCTCCCCGGCTGGCGGCCGTCCTTCGAACCGCCCTATTTCGTCAAGCCCAACATGGGCGGATCGAGCCTCAACATGAGCCTGGTCAAGGACCACGCCGACCTGCCCCAGGCCCTGGAAATCATCTACAACGACGGCGACGAGGCCTTGATCGAACCGGCCCTTTGCGGCCCGGAGCTCACCTGCGCCGTGCTCGACGGCGTTCCCCTGCCGCCCATCCTCATCCGGCCGGGCAAGGATTGCGAATTTTTCAACTACACGAGCAAATACGTTCCCGAGGCGGCCGAGGAAATCTGTCCGGCACCCGTGTCCGAAGAGGTCGCCCGTGAGCTCGGCCGGCTGGCCCTGGCCGCCCACGAAGCCCTGGGCCTTTCCGGCTACAGCCGTTCGGATTTCATTCTGCATGAAGCCGGGCTGGCCCTTCTGGAAACCAACACGCTCCCCGGCATGACCCCCAACAGCCTGTTGCCCAAATCGGCCAGAGCGGCGGGCATGAGCTTCGAGGACCTGCTCGCCCGGCTCATCGAAATAGGCCTGCGGGACCGGGGCCGCCAGCCGTAAAGCCGCGGCCTTTACGAATCCGGCCTTACGGTATACTCTCCCGCGACTTGCGCATGGGCGGCCCCGCCTTGACGCGCCGCAATTCGAGAACAGTGTTTTGGAGCGGAACATGAAAGTTATTCTGGCCCTGGAAGACGGGACCGTTTTTCACGGAACATCCTTTACCGGCGAAGGCGAAGCCGGCGGCGAGGTCATCTTCAACACCGGCATGACCGGCTATCAGGAAGTCCTCACCGACCCCTCTTATCACGGACAAATGGTCTGCATGACCTATCCCCATATCGGCAACTACGGCGTCAACCCCGAGGACGTGGAATCCAAGAAGATCCACGTGGCGGCGTTCATCGTCAAGGAATGCTGCAAGGAGCCCTCCAACTGGCGTTCGGTCATGTCCCTGCCCGAATACCTCAAAAAGCACCGCGTCATGGGCATCGAGGGCATCGATACCCGGGCGCTCACCCGGCACCTGCGCCTGCACGGCGCCATGCGCGGCTACATCTCCACCAAGGAAACCGATCCGGACAAGGTCGTGGCCCTGGCCAAGGGCCTGCCCTCCATGGAAGGTCTGGGACTGGCCGACGACGTCACGTCCGACGGCCCCTACGTCTGGACGGGCCAGGGCGTGAAGCCCGTGACGCTTGCGGACGGCGCCTATGCCTGGCCGGGACCCGGCCCAAGGCTCGTGGTTTACGATCTCGGAATCAAATGGAACATTCTGCGCCTTCTGGCCGACCAGGGATTCGACATCCTGGCCGTGCCCTCCTCCTTCACGGCCGGGCAGGTCGAGGCGCTTGAGCCCGACGCGGTCTTTTTGTCCAACGGCCCGGGGGATCCCGCCGCCCTGACCGGTCTGGTCACGGCCACGGCCCGTCTGGCGGACCGCTATCCCCTGGCCGGCATCTGCCTGGGCCATCAGCTCCTGGGGCTGGCGCTCGGCGGCAAGACCTTCAAGCTCAAATTCGGCCATCACGGCCTGAACCACCCGGTCAAGGACCTGGAAACCGGCAAGATCGAGGTCTCCTCCCAGAACCACGGCTTCTGCGTGGATGTGGACTCGCTTAGGGACATCGAGCCCACCCACGTCAACCTGAACGACCAGACCCTCGAAGGCTTCGCCCATACGAAAAAGCCCATCATCGCCATCCAGCATCACCCGGAGGCGGCGCCCGGCCCCCACGACAGCCGGTATTTCTTCAAGCGCTTTCGTGACATGGTCCGCAAGGAAACAGGGAAATAACCCCGGGCCGGAACCGTTCCGGTCCGAAGACAAGCGGGGAAGGCATGTCCGCATCGCTCACCAAGGCGCGCTCGCAGATTTCAAAGGTCTCGACCTACCTCAAGCAGGAAAAGCTGCTTCCGGCGGTCAGCAGTCTGTACGAAGCCTTGATCGGCATGCTCAAGACCCAGCTCATGAAAGCCGAGAAGGACGAATTCTCGCGCATGATCGCGGACGCGGTCTATCTGCTCAACAATGACGCCCACCTGCGCAAGGTCTATCCCCTGACCATCGACTACGCCGCGGGCGAGGAAAAAGCCCTGGCCGAATCCCTGCGGGAGCTGTTGAACGCCCTGCAGGATTCGGCCGTGGACGAGGTCAAGGAACGCTTCGCGGAGATGCAGAAGCGCAAGGAAGCCGGGCTTGACCAGGGCGCCGCGCTCATCGCCAAGGAGCAGGTGGACGAGGCCAGACGGCTTCTGGAAAAGCTGGCCAGGGAATTTCCCAAGGACGCCGACCTGAAGGCCCGGATCGCCGACCTTTTCATCAAGGGCGATCTCTACGAGGACGCCTTCCAGTACCTGGACCAGGCCCTGGATCTCTCCCCCGAACAGATCCACCTGTATAACCGCATCGGCATCGTCTTGCGCAAGCTCAAAAAATACGACATCGCGGAAAAATACTTCATGCGGGCCGTGGGCTACGTCAAAAACGACGCCAACCTCTATTTCAACCTGGGCCGGGTCTACGTGGACTGGCAGCGCTACGACAAGGTGGAAAAGGCCTCGCGTCTGGCTCTTCGCCTGAAGCCGGACTTCCTGGAAGCGAAAAAAATGCTCAATTTCGCCCTGAAGCGCCAGGACAAGCCCATGGAGCCCTAGCCCGCCTCCCAAAACGGCGAAGCGCCGGAACGACCTCGGTTGCCGTTCCGGCGTTTTTTTATCGTCACGCCCAAGCGGGCGTTTCCCGCCTTCCATCACAAGCGGCGCGCCTCACGGACGCGCAAAGGCGAAGCCGGGGACGCCCTCTTCTTTTCCTGCCGCACAGGTCTTCACCAGGAACGCCGGTTGGCGTTGCGTCCTCAAAGCAGGCGCGCGCCGGCGCGCATGCTTTGCCGAAGAACCATCCGTTCCTTCAAGGAACGCCGCGTTAGCGAAAGCTCAGTCCCGCCGGAGCGGGATAGTCCCAGACCCTGGCGTATTCCTGGGCTTCCTTGCGGGGAAGCTGCACGACCGCCGGATGCTTGGAGGCGTCGAGCCAGCGTAAAACCTCCAGCAGATTCTCCCGGGTCATGGCCGTACAGCCCACGGAATACTGGTTCGGTCCCCGCCAGATGTGGAAGAAGATGCACGAGCCCGCGCCCGGGGCGGGATTCGGAAAATTGTGGTTCACGAAAAAGCCGTAGCGGTACAGGCCGTCCGGCCGCCGCATCTGGTCCGGATCGATCCAGTCCGGCTCCGCGGCCTCATTTTTGTCCAGGATGACGTTGTAGTAGCGCGATCCGGCGTTTTCCACGCAGATGGTCTCCTCCCCCACCCGTTTCATGGGCATGGCCGGGATGAAATCCAGCTCTCCCGGCTCATAGGCGAAAGCCTCGCCCAGAGAAAAGGCGCCGGCCGGGCTTTTCTTGTCGCCCTCGCGCTTGACCGGTCCGGGGCCCGCGGCCTCGCCGTGGAGCCCCCGGCCCCAGGCCAGCCCGTTCTTGCCGATGACCACGGGGATCGGCCCGCCCACGGGTTTCCAGGCGGATGCGGGCGTATCGCGCTCATAGCGGAGCATGACCGCGTTGAAGGCGCTCCAGTCCCTGGAGACCACCAGGATGAGCTGCCGCGCCCCGGCAAGCGGCGCTGTTCGCGCCGCGCCGGACGAATCGGACGCGCCCTCGCGTTCGGGTGAACGGGACGCCGTCCCCAAAGTATGGTTTTGCGGGAGCCCGGACGCCTCGCTCCCCGTCGTTTTGACGCAGCCCGTAAGCCCGGCCCCGGCAAGAATCCCGGCGCACAAGGCAAGGATGACGGCCATCCGCCCCGCATACCGCTGTTTGAAATATCGCATCGCCCCTCACGTTGTCTGATAAAATGTGCAACGAAATGGCGGAGGTCCCGAGGGAAATCCGGTTACCGGGACGCCCGGGCGTCCGCCATGATCCCGGCCAGCCGCAGGGCCTCGTCGAAGCTGCCCATGTCCGCCGCGTCCCGCCCGGCCAGATCGAATCCCGTGCCGTGTCCCACCGAGGTCCGAACGAAAGGCAGGCCCAGGGTGACGTTGACGCACTCGTGAAAGTGCAACAATTTCAAGGGGCCAAGTCCCTGGTCATGGTACATGGCCAGCACGGCGGGGAATTCCCCCCGGGCCGCCCGGAAAAAGACCGTGTCCGCCGGGAACGGTCCGGCGCAGGCGATCCCTTGCGCCCTGGCCGCCTCCATGGCCGGGATGATCTCGCGAATCTCCTCGTCGCCGATGAGCCCTCCCTCCCCGGCGTGGGGATTGAGGCCGCACACGGCCACGGGACCGGGGGCCCCGATGTCGCGCGTGAAGGCGGCCGTGAGAAGCAGGCAGCGCAGGACCTTGTCCCTCGTGACGAGCGCCGGGACGTCGCGAAGCCTCGGATGGGTGGTCACGAGACTCACCCGCAGCTTCGGGCCGCACAGATGCATGCAGACCTCGTCCCGCGAAAGCCCCGAGCGCTCGGCCAGAAACTCGGTGTGCCCCGGAAAGGCGTATCCGGCGGCGTTCAGGGAAGCCTTGCTCAAGGGACAGGTCATGAGGGCCGCCCCCTCCCCTCGCAGCATGAGCGCGCAGGCGGCCTCCAGGCTCGCGCCCGCCGCCTGGCCGCCTTCCCTCGTCTCCCGTCCGATATGGACCGAAAGCCCGGCCGCGTCCTCGGGTTCGAAGAGATAATACCCGGGACCGGCGTCCGCCGCCTCCTCGGGGCGCTTTGCCCGCCGCCAGAAGGCGCCGCCGCCTAGGCGGGCCATGTGGGCGTGAAGGGCCGCCTCCTGGCCGATCATGAGATAGGCCCGGGACGGGGGTTTCCCGGCAAAGGCCCGGCAGACCAACTCCGGCCCCAGGCCGCCGGAATCCCCCAGGGTCACGATGACCGGTTTTTCGCGCATGACGCTCTCCTTGAAAATCCGGCGCCTTCCGGCGAACCGGAGAACGCTATTTCCCCACGCGCTCCACGGCGAAGTTCTTGAGATCCACCCGGATATTTTCCCGGGCGCCCTTGTCCTTGTCTCCCCCCCTGGCCGCCGCCTGTTTGTCCCGGCCCTTTTTCACGGCCTCGGGGCCGCCCAGGGCTGAAAATTCGAGATAGCGATTCTTGGCCAGCTCGAGCGGCGGAAAAAACGGCGCGGTGAAGGCGGCTTTTTTCGTGGTCAGGTCATAGACCACCAGGGCGTGGGGAGGCGGTCCTTCTCCGTCGTCCACGAAGAGCCGGTCCCCGGACAGGCCGTAGAAATGGTCCGCCCCCTCGTTGGGAATGAGCATGTAGGGCGCGGCCTTCATGTTTTCGCACAAGGCGGCGGGATCGTCGGAGGGACTTCTGGGGATGACGGCCAGATTCATGCCTTCGGAGTAGTCGGAGATGGTCTGCTGCACGGCGTAGTTGTCGTACAGGAAGCAGGTATGCTGCTCATAGATGTGAATTTCCACGGGATCGCTTCCCGGGGTCCCGTAGAAGGGCGCGGTGAACACCCGGGTGTTGCCGTATTCCTGATCCATGGGCGTAATCTTTTCCAGATTAAGGGTCTTGATCACCCGGTCGCCCCGGATGAAGGAGTCCGTAACCAGACCCGTGATCTTCACCAGGATGCCGATGTAATCGGTCGGGTCCGCCGAGACGGTCAAGGGGTCGTAGATCACGTCCGGCTCATGATAGGCCGTGAAGGTGACCGCGCCTTGCGCGGACTTGTTGAATACGCCGTAGAGCTCCACGCGCTTGGCGGCCGGCGCCGGAGCGGCCGGAACGATCTGGGCGCGGGCGCCCTCGGACTGGACAAGGAAAAAACTCACGAGAAAAGCCGTCAGGATGACAAAAGCATTGCGCGTCCGCATGGGGCGTCCTCCGAAGATTTGTCAGGGTTTCAAGGGTCTATCAATTCATTCGGGGTTTGACAAACCCCGCGCCCAAGCGCATCCCCAGACGCTTGCCGCAAAATCCGCAAGCCCCGCGCCTTGTTACGTCCGCCAACTTTCAGTTGAAAAAAGAAGCCGCGCGGATAATGATCTTAGGATAGGGAGGCATTATGAACGACCAGCAGGCGCTCTTGCGGCGCAATAAAGCGAAGAACATCGTCATCCTCGTCCTCAGTCTTGTCGTTATCGCCCAATTCGCCGTTCTTTTCTCCCGCCCCTCGCCGGATGCGGGAACCGGCCCCGCCGGCGGCGAGGAAATAGCCGCGCCCGCCAAAACGGAAGCCCCCGCCGCATCCCCGGCGCCCAAGGCCGAACCCGAGGCGCAATCCGCCGGGACCGCGAAAGGGGAACAGCCCGGCGTGGCGGGCGTCTTTCTGGAGCCGGGGCAGGGCCGCTCCCTGCTTCTCGTTTTCGACCAGCCCCTCCCCGGCGCGACGCCCGGAAAGGCGGCGGCCAAGGCGCCCGCGCTCATCACCCCGCCCGTTCCCGGCGCCTGGACCTGGCAAAACAAGTTCATGGCCCGCTTCGATGCGACCAACGCCTTTTTGCAGGGCCAGCGCTACGCCGTGACCGTGCTGCCGGACAACCTCCCCGGCGCTCCGGCGCTTGCGGGCAAGCTCGGATTCGACGTCTCCTGGGGCGCCTTCGACGTGACCTCCATCACGGCAAGCGCCGTGACCCAGCCCTATGATCCCTCCAAAGCCAGCATCCGGGGAACAATCGTCTTCAACCAGCCCGTGGACCCGGCCGCGCTCATGGATTTCATGAAGGCGGCCGACCCGGCGCGGCCCCAAGACGACCCCCTGCCCTTTTATTTCACCACCTCCTCGGCCTCGAAATACATCGACTTCGAGACCAACGAGATCCCACGGGAAACCACACCGCGCGACATCGTCATCTCCGTCCTGCCCGGGCTTTCCCCGGAAGAGGGCGGCGCAAAGCTCGCAAGCGGCCGCTCGGTCTCGGTCGGCGTGGTTCTCGATCCCAATCTGCGCGTGCTCAAGGCCTCGGCCGAAAACTACGGGGACGGCAACGCCATCATCCTGGAAACCTCGGCCCCGCTGGACGCGTCCTCGATTCCCTCAAGCATCTCCGTCTCCCCGGACATCGCCTTCACCGCCCTGCCCGACGGGGAACGCCTGCTGCTCACCGGCGACTTCATCCCGGGCGACGAGTATCTCGTGACCCTGGCCAAGGGCGCCAAGGGCGCGGACGGCTCCAGTCTGCCCGAAACCTTCGAAAGCCGGGTTTTCGTCCCGGACCTCGCCCCGGCCGTGAATTTCCGCGACCAGGGCATGTTTCTCTCCCGGGACGGCTACAGGAATCTGGCCCTGACCAGCGTCAACACGGAAGCGGCCAACATCATGGTGGACCGGGTCTACCGCAACAACCTCTTTTCGCTGTTCAACTTTGATTATTCCGTGTTCAACGACGTGTTTTACAACGATTACCTGAACCAGAACCTGGGCGACCGGATTTTTTCCAAACGGCTTTCCTTGCCCATGCGCCTCAACGCCAAGCAAACCACGCCCTTCGACCTCGGCGGCGTCATCAGCTCCGAAACCCCGGGGCTCTACCGCGTGGCCGCCGTGGTTCCCGGCCAGTGGGAGGGCTTCCAGCGCTGGGTGCTCATCACGGACCTCGGACTTGTGGCCAAAAAAGGGTCGAATGAAATCCTGATCTTCTGCGCCTCGTTGAAAACCCTCGATCCCCAGCCCAGCGCCACGGTGACCGTTCTGAGCTACCAGAACCAGGAGATCGCCAAGGGTCTCACGGACGGCTCGGGGCTTTTCAGGGCCAGGATATCGCCTGCGGACATGGATAAGAACCGGCCCTTCCTCATCACCGTGGAAAAGGGTTCGGACTTCTCCTTCCTGCTCTTCGACCGGTTCCGCGTGGAAACCACGGGCCTGGACGTGGGCGGGGAAATCCTCTCCGGAGCGGGATACGCGGCCTTCATGTACGGCGAACGGGACATCTACCGGCCGGGCGAGACCCTGGAGGGCATGGCCATGGTGCGAGACGCCAGCCTGGCCGCGCCGCCCTCCATGCCGCTCACCCTGCGCCAGAAGGACCCGCGCGGGAAACAGATCTACGAGCGCACGGTCACGTCGGACGATCGCGGCATGGTCCCCTTCTCCCTGGCCCTGCCGGACTACCTGGTGACCGGCCCCTATCAGCTGGAGCTTCTGGCCGGGGAAAACGTCATCGGCGAATACCGGTTCCAGGTGGAGGATTTCGTTCCGGACCGCATCAACGTGAAGCTCGGTTCGGACAAGACCATGGCCATGCCGGGCGAGACCCTGCCCGTCACGGTGACGAGCCGCTACCTCTTCGGCCCGCCCGCCTCCGGTCTCGACGTGGAGGCCAGGGCCCGGCTGGTCAAGGCGCCGTTCGCCCCCAAGGGATTCGAGGACTATTCCTTCGGCGACCCGGAACGCTCTTTCGAGGACCTGGATTTCTTCGAGGAGGAGGGGAATCTGAGCGAGAACGGCGAGCTGTCCCTGGATCTGACCCTGCCGGACGGCTTGCGGCCTCCGGCGGCCCTGGAGGCCGTGGTCACGGCCCGGGTGCGCGAGGGCGGCGGACGGGGCGTGACCGGCATGGTCAAGATTCCGGTTCACGCCTATCCCTCTTATCCTGGCCTCAAAAACCTCTCCCGGGCGGGCGTGGACCCCGGCAAGCCCGTGACCATCGCCTTCGCCGCCGTCTCCCCCGAAGGAAAGCTCGTCCCCTCGGGTGAAACGGCCCTGTCCTTCTACAAGGACAACTGGCAGACCGTGCTGAAACGGACTCCTGACGGGTCCTTCAACTACGAGTCCGTGCGCGATCCCAAGCTGCTCGATGTCAAGACCATCAAGGCGGGAACGCAAAAAAGCGAAGTCGCCTTCACCCCGCCCACCTACGGCAGCTATCGGGTGGTGGCCCTGGACAAGGCCACGGGCGCCTCGTCCCAGGTGGAATTCTACGCGGGCGGCTTCGGCTATTCCCCCTGGGCCATGGACAACCCGGCCCGGGTGGAGCTTGCGGCGGACAAGGAGAGCTATGTGGCCGGGGAGACCGCGAGGTTCCAGGTGCGCGCGCCCTTTGCGGGCCGCATCCTGGCCACGGTGGAAAACGGCTCGGTCAAGGACGTCCAGATCATCGATCTGCCGGGCAACACCGGCGAAATCCTCGTGCCCATCAAGGCCGAGTACATGCCCAACGTTTATGTGACGGTCACGCTTCTGCGCAAGGCCGAGGACGCCGCTCCCGGCGAGCCCTCCCGGGCCTTCGGCGCGGCGCCGCTCTACGTGGACCGGGAGGCCGGCCGCATGCCGGTGTCCATAAACGCTCCGGCCGAAATGGGGCCGCTTTCGCCCCTGACCGTGGAGGCGACCGTCGATCCGGGCGCGGACGTGACCATCGCCATGGTCGACGAGGGCATCTTGCAGCTCATCGCCCAGAAGACCCCCGATCCTTTCGGAGCCTTCTACGCCAAGCGCGCCCTGACCGTGGAGACCTACGACACCTTCGCCCTGCTCCTTCCCGAGGTGGCGCCGCTCATGGGCAAGGCCCTGGCCGGCGGCGGCGACGGGCTGGATCTGTCCAAATTCATCCGCAGCGAAAGCCCGGCCGCCAAGACCGTGGTCTACTGGTCCGGGCTGTTGCATGCGGACGATGCTG
>CALGYO010000140.1 GCA_937934715.1 uncultured Desulfovibrionaceae bacterium
GTGGACGTGGTCGTCAAAGGCGATCTGGTTCCACTCCTCGGGCATTTCCAGCAGGTGATATTTGCGCAGCTGGGCCCGTATGAAGCGCTGCTTTCCCGTGGCGGCCACGCGGAAATTCCGGGCGAGCTCGAGGCGCGCCCGGTCGTCGCCCTTTTGCCGGACGAGATCCTTCATGATCTGCAAAAGCGCCCGGGCCGTGTTGCGGCGAAAGGGGCTCTCCGCGGCCAGGATGGCCTCGTCGCGCAGGGAGCGCAGGGCCTCCAGCCGGTCCTTGGCCTTGCCTGTCTCCAGGGAGCCCAGAAGGTGGACGACGGCGTAGGCGATGCGCAGACCGCGCGGAGCGGCCAGCTCCTTGATGCCGTGAGGATGCAGATAGGGGGCGAGAAGACGCTTGAATCCGGTATACCGGCCTCTGGTCAAGACGTCGTCCACGATGCGCAACAGCTCGTGGTCCTGGGGGTCGAAAAGCACGCGTTGGTTAAGCGCCTGGTCGCTTCGGGACATCGGTACATCCATCCTTCTGGAAAGACGCGATTTCTCGCGCCAAAAGCTCTGAGTATCGCAAGCGCCGGCCATGTCAAGTTTTTCACAAGGCGGCGGAAGCGGTGGAACGCCCGCCAGGGGGCTGGCTGAAATCCGGCGGATGAGGGGGAGGCGAAAACGCGAACGCGCCCCAGTCTGCATGCGGGCGCGAGAAAGGATTGCGGCCCATCCGGCGATTCAGCCGGACGCGCCGCGCCGCGATCCCCGCCGGGAGCGACGACGCGCCCCGGCAGGCGTCTTACGCTATCAGGCCGGGCGACCCTCGGCCCGGCAAACCGGCTGGAGAGCCCTGGCCACGAGCGCGTCCTCGATAGCCCCGGCCAACGCGTCGATCTCGGCGGGTTTGGCCAGAAAGGCCCGGGCGCCCCAACGGCGGCATTCCATGCGGCATATGGGCGCGTCATAGCCCGAAAGCATGATGCACTCCACATCCGGCCGGGACTGACGCAGCCGGTGAGTCAGCTCTATGCCGTCCATGCCCGGCATGCGCACGTCCAGAACGGCCACGCTGATGCCCGGATTCTCGTCCGCCAGGGCAAGCGCTTCCTTGCCGTTTCTGGCCAGGTGCACGTGGAGGTCCCGGTCCTTGAACCGTTTTTCCAAAAGGTACGCCAGATTTTCGGCGGCGATGTCCTCGTCCTCGGCAAGCAACAAATGCAAAGCCATGATACGCTCCTGATCCGATCAAACGCCCCGTGGTCCATCATACAAACGAATATCGATCAATCTTCCGGGGCAAAGATGCCGCATACTCCCAAAATACCGTTCTGTGAAGCCGTTAAGGGCGCCCCGGGAAGGAAATAATGCGCGCTATGGAAAAGAGATGAGGAAATGCGGGTTGTTCGGCGCGAAAAAAAGCAGGGGCGAACGGTTTGCGGACATCGCATCCTCGGCCGCTTCCCGATCAGAGCAGAGTTTTCCCGTCCTATGGCCGGGGCTGAGCGTGAAACGGCTGGCGGCGTCGTATTTGGGGAGGCGCCGTCGACCGCTCCCCCCCCAGCCCGGCCCGACCGGCCCTGCGCAAAATCGTTTTGCGCAGCCCCGGGAAGATCCCGCTGGCGGAGGAAAACGCGATTCACCGGCCAGGGAGAAGGATGTTCCCTCCGAAACAGATGGAGGAAGGCGATTCGTCAGGGTCCGCAACGTGGGGCGGAAGACGAAACTAGATGTCTTCCCCGGCCGCCGCGCCCGAGGACCAGGCCCATTGGAGATTGAAGCCGCCCAGACTCCCGGCCACGTCCAGGACCTCGCCGGTGAAATACAGCCCCGGGACGGTCTTGGCCTCCATGGTCTTGGAGGAAATCCCGGTCACGTCCACCCCGCCGATGGTGGTTTCCGCCTTCTTGAAGCCCTCCGTGCCCGAAGGGGCGAAGGGAAAGGCGGAAATGCGGGCGGCCAGCTCCCGCAAACGCTTCTTCGGGGTCTCGGCCACGCTCCCGGCGAGGCCCGCGCCGTCGCACAAAATCCCGGCCAGACGCTTGGGCAGAATCCTGGCCAGGGCGTTTTTCACGGTAAGCCGGGGCCAGGCGGCGAGCGCCTCCAGCGGGTCCGCGCCGGGCAGGAAATCGATGGCCAGCTCGTCGCCCCTGCGCCAGAACAGCGAGGCCTGCAGGACGGCCGGACCGGACACGCCCCGGTGGGTGAAAAGCAGCTCCCCCGCCGCCTCGCCCCGGCCGCGAAGAAGCACGGGCAGGGAAACGCCGGTAAGCTCCCGGCACATGGTCAAAAGCGGTCCGGTCGCGGTCAGGGGGACCAGTCCGGGCCGCGCCGGCCGGACCGGAAGATCGAAGGAACTCGCGATGCGAAGGCCCATGTCCGTGGCCCCGGCCTGGGGCCAGGCCGGACCGCCCAGAGCGACGACCGCCTTCCCGGCGTAGAAGGCCTTGCCCCCGGCGTCCGCCCGCCAAACGTCCCCCTCGCGCGCGAGACCGGCGACCGGGGCGTTCAGGAAGAACGCGACGCCAAGGCTTTTGGCCGCGTTTTCCAGGGCCAGGGAAACCGCCTTGGCCCCCTCCCGGCAAAACAGCCGTCCCGGTCCGCCCTCTTCCAGATAGCCAAGGCCGGAGCCCGTAAGAAACGCCAGGAAGTCCTGGGGGGGATGCCGGGCCAGAGCGGATTTGACGAAATGGGGGTTGCCGCAGACGTAGTCCGAGGCACGGGCGCCGAGGTTGGTGAAATTGCAGCGGCCGCCGCCGGAAATACGCACCTTGGCTCCTGGCGCGGGCGCAGCGTCCAACAAGGCCACGCGCTTGCCCCGTCCGGCTGCGCGGATGGCGCACCACAGCCCCGAAGCCCCCGCGCCCAGGATGATGACGTCATACGGTTTCATGGAGCCTCAAGACGTTGCGCGGGGCCTTGGGCGACGTCCGGCGCATTGCCAGGCCAGGCGCGATCAGGCGTTTTTGGCCAACCGGTTTTCCCGGGCCTTGGCCGCTTCCTCGATGGTCGCGACAAGCTTGTCCAGGTCGACGGGCTTGTCGAGAAAGGCGAAGGCGCCCCAGCGCTTGCACTCCATGCGGCAAAGGGGCGTGCCGTAGGCCGAGGCGACGATGAATTCCAGATCCGGACGCAGTTCGCGCAATTTGTGCATCAGTTCCAGGCCATCCATGCCGGGCATGCGCATGTCCAACACCGCCACGGCGATCCCAAGCTTCTCGGTGGCGATGGCGAGCGCCTCCTTGCCGTGCTGGGTGCGGTAGGGGCGGTAACCCCGGCTTTCAAGACGTTTGGCCACAAGCTCGCCGATTTTTTCCTCATCATCGACGAGCAGCACTTCCAGACTCATATCCTCTCCTTGACGGTCCGGCTTTCAGGCCGGACATTGCCGAATTGTCTTTGAAAAGCGTATGTTCAACGCCTCCCCGATACGATGGATCAGCCCTCTTGTGAAGGAAAATCGGGCGGCCTACCCGTCATCTTCCGAATACGGGCAAAGGGGCGAAAGCTCCTCGAAGGTTCCGGTCTGGGACAGATAGCTCAAAAGCTTGCCCGCCTTCATGTCGAAATACCAACCATGGATGCGAAGCGTTCCCTCACGCACCCGCTCGGCCACGAAGGGGAAGGTCATGAGATTTTCCAGCGAGGTCAAAATCCCGGCCATCTCGCAGGCCCGGTAGACCCGCTCGTTGTCCTTGCCGAATTTGGACAGGGCCCGGCGCTTGGCCTTGTCCAGAATGGATATCCAGCGGCCCACGAACTCCGTCCCGCCCTCGTCCTCGCCTTCGATGAGGGCGTGGATGCCGCCGCAGGAGCTGTGCCCCAGAATGATGATGTCCGGGACGTTCAGCGTCTTCACCGCGTACTCCAGGGCCGCGCTCACGCCGTGGTGGGTCTGGTCAGGCTGGTAGGGCGGCGCGATGTTGGCGATGTTGCGCACCACGAAGATGTCGCCCGGATCGCAGCGCATGAGCGGGAAGGGGTCGGTGCGCGAGTCGCAACAGGCGATGACCAGGGCCTTGGGCTTTTGTCCGGCCTGGAGTTCATCGAACAACGACCTGTCATGTTTGAAGTATTCTTCCTGGAACGTCTTGAATCCCAAAATGAAGTCGCGAACGTCGCTCATGGGCCGCCCCCTAATCCGCGGAAGGTGAAGAGGGCGGGCCTGTACCAGGCCAGAGCCCTGGGGTCAAGGGCCTCGCCCCCGTCTTGACGCGCAGGGCCCCGCCGCCTATCCCGGAGGAAACGTTGGGAGGGCTTTCATGACGCGTTTCCCCGTCCTTTTGGCCGCTCTTTTCATCGTCTTCTGGGCCGCCCTGGCCGTCGCGCCGGTCTCGCGCGAAGTCTGGTGGGCGGAAAACATCCCGGTCATGGCCGTCTTTCTCATCCTGGCCCTCACCTCCCGGATTTTCGTCTTTTCCAACCTCGCCTACTTCCTCATGGCGGTCTGGCTGTTCCTGCACACGATCGGCGGGCACTACACGTTCGCCAACGTCCCGTTCGGTTTTCTGAGCGAGCTCTTCGGCTTCTCCAGAAATCATTTCGACCGGATGGCCCATTTCTCCGTGGGATTCTACGCCTATCCCGTGGCGGAGCTCCTCTGGCGCAAGCGGCTGGCCTACCCCGCGGTGACGTTCCTCTTCGCCCTTTTTTCCATCATGGCCGTGGCCTGCGGCTATGAGATCATCGAATGGATGTACGCGGTGATGGAAGGCGGCGACGCGGGCGTGGAATTTCTCGGCAGCCAGGGGGACGTCTGGGACGCTCAAAAGGACATGCTCGCCGACACGCTGGGCGCCGCGGCCGCCCTGGTCCTCTTTGTTTTCCGGCGCGCGTCCTTGCCCCGCGTCCCAGCCGAATAAACGGTTTTTTGACGATATTTCAACGCGTCGCGGCCCATCCCACCGGTCCGCTTCGCGCCGCTCGGAAAAAATCTTTGCCTGACGCCCTGTTGCGGAGGCTTCACGAAAGGCCTGTTTCTTGCTTTCCTCCTCTGATAGGAGGAAATGCCATGAACCCCATGCGCGGCCCGGGCCGGTTCCAATGGAACGCGGCCGGATGGATCGGCGCCCAGCTCGGCGCAACCTGCTGGCTCGCGCCTTTGGCCATCCTGCTGTTTCTGAAAAAAGACGCCGTGGGCGCCCTTTTGATCGCCACCGCCTTCGGCGCGGTCAACGTCCTGGGGCTGTTTCTGTGGCTGCGCAGGGACAGAATCCCCCCCTATCCGGCCATCCAGACCCTGCTTGGGGGCTGCGCCCTGGCCGCCCTGGCCACGCTGTTTTTCGTGATCACCTCCCCGGTCATGCAGCGGGATGTTCTGGCCGGATGGAAGCCCTGGAACGCGCTCTTTTCCCTGTCGGTCTTCCCGGGGCTCATGGTCATGTTCCATTTCCTGGAGCGGGAATCCCGCGAACGGACGACCTCCGCATCCGGCGCGTCCCGAGACGGGGAAGATCCAGGGAATTCGGCTCGCCCGTAACGCCCGGGCCAAAGGCCGGATCGCATCCGCGCCCCGGCCGCGCGCCTATCCGGGAACGATCCCCCTCCGGGAAAAGGCGCATCCGGAACATGCCCGGCCCGGCGGTTTCATCCCGGGAAAAAACATGCTAGCAGGCTTGGCCTCAACCCCCTCAAGGAGGCCTCCATGCCCGCTCCCATTCCCTGCGAATACGTAAGCTGGAACGCGGCCAACGCGTTGTCGCGAAAGCTGGCGGACGCCGTGCGCGCCTCGGGCTTCGATCCCGAGGTGGTGGTGGGCGTGGCCAGGGGTGGCTGGCCGACGGCCAGGATCGTCTCGGACTGGCTGGGCAGACCCGAGCTGCTCTCCATCAGGCTCACCCGCTACCACGGGGTGGATCACGCCAAGGAGGCCCGGGTCGTCCACGCCTTGCAGCAGGACGTTTCGGGCAAGCGGGTTCTCATCGTGGACGATGTGAACGACACCGGCGTCACCCTTGCGGCGGCCAAGGACTACGTCCTGTCCCACGGCAAGCCCGCCGAGGTCAGGGTGGGCGTCCTGCACCACAAGGCGGCCGCGACCTTCCGGCCGGACTACGTCGCCCGACGCATCGTCAAATGGCGCTGGGTCCTCTACCCCTGGTCGGTGATCGAGAGCCTGGTCTCGCTGTTCGGCAAGATCGAAAACCTTCCCGAGGACCCCGAGGCCATCCGCCGCCTGCTCAAGGAAGAAAACAAGGTCAGCGTCCCCCTGACGGAAATCCGGGAGGCGCTTTACATGCTGCGTGAAAAACGGGGCTGGGGCGCGGCCTAGCTAAGCCGCGCCCAGGCGCTTGAGCTTGCCGAACAGGGCCGAGGCGTCGCCCACGCCCGGAGGATCGGGCAGGCTGGTCAGGATGCCGAGCCCTTCCGAAGCCTCGTGAAACGCCTCCTCGCTCATGGAGCTGACCACGGCCGTGTTGATGAAGGCGTTCACCGTGAGCAGCGCCGAGGCGAGCTTCAAGGGCTCGTAGTCGGGCAGGACCGCGTCGATGACCACCAGCGTGGGGGCCTCGGCCTTGACCGATTCCAGGGCGGCCGCGCCGCTTGCGACGGTTTCCGTTTTGGCGCCCGTGGCCGAGAGCATGGACGCGAAATCATCGAGCGCCTCGGGACGGGAACTCGCGATGAGAATGCGCATGAAACGAGCCTCCTTGCTCCGCCGCCTCGCGGCGGACTAACCGTGGTTTTTCCCGCAGCACGTCCCCGGTCCCGCGCAGCCCGCATGTCCCGGCGACGAGCCGCAACATCCGGTATCGCCGGGACCCGGCAGTCCCATGCCCGGCTTGCCCGTCAGGGAGCTTGTGGCGGACATGCATTTTTTCGCCTTGAACGATCCGCAGGACGGACAGACCGTCTCGCCTCCCGCTCCTGTTATGATTTCGCCCTCAAAACCGCAATCCGGACAGATGATGTCGAAGATGGGCATGATGGATTCTCCTTGGAGGCGCCGCGCCGGACGCCCGAACGCGCGCGTCCCCGCTGTCGCGGGGGCGGATGTCAAGGACACGGCGCCGTTTCCGGCCGCAAGCGCCGGGCGCCGCCGCTCATCAAAGCGAGAGCCCGTCGCCCGGCGTATCGGCGTTTATTGTCCGCCCCCGCCGCCGCAGGTGAATTCCGTGGAAAAGGGCTGCAAACGGCCCTGGACAAAGGCCGCCACCGCCGCGCCCACGCTGGGCGCCCCGGCGCCGTAGAAGACCTTGATGCCCACCTGGTTGAAACCCATGAGCGGCCGCATGCCCATGCCGCCCGCGATCAGAGCCGTGACGCCGTTCTGGGCCAGATGATTGACCGGGGCCATGCAGCCGCCCTGCATGTGGGGCACGTTGGGCAGGGTGCGCACGGCCACCACCTGGCCATCTTCCACTTCGGCCAGGGTGTAGAGGTCGCAATGCCCGAAATGGGCGCCGATCTGCGCGTCGAGGCCGCCGGGATTCTCCGAGGGCACGGCAACAAGAAAACGTTCCATGATGTGTTTCTCCTATGCTTTTTCGCGCCGGAGAGCTCCGGCGTACTCCTCAATGCGTTTCCAGATGGCCGCGACCTCGTCCGTGAACGGACAGGGCGGGGCCTCCGGGAGGACCTGGCCCATGGCCATGGTCCTCGTCACCAGGGGATCGAAGGGAAGCCGTCCGGCGGCCAGATGGCCGCGCGCCCGGGCCATCTCCTCGATGGCCTGCGACGCTTCCGGGTTGAGGTCCCATTTGTTGATCACAACGGCCGCCGGGATCCTGAAATGGGCGCACAGTCCGAGCACGCGCTCCAGATCGTGGATCCCGGACGGGGTGGGCTCGGTCACGGCCACGGCCAGGCTCACCCCGGACAGGGAGCTGATGACCGGGCAGCCGATGCCCGGCGCGCCGTCGCTGAGGACAAGCGAGGCCCCTTCCTTCTCCGCGATCTCCTTGGCCTGGCGTTTCAGCAAGCTGACCAGCTTGCCGGAATTTTCCGAGCCCGGGAAAAGCCGGGCGTGGACCATGGTTCCGAACCGGGAATCGCTCACGTACCATTCCCCGCAATGCCTTGGGATCATGCGGGCGGCCTTTTCCGAACAAAAGGCCTCGCACACGCCGCAGCCCTCGCACCGCAGGGGGGAGACGGCGAAGCGGCCGCCATCGGCGAACACGATGGCGCCGTACCGGCACATGTCCGCGCACACGCCGCAGCCCACGCAGGCCTCGGGAACGATATGCGCCTCGAAGCCCGAGACGAAGTCCTCGGTGAAGCGTTTTTTGGGGCGCAACAGGATGTGCAGGTCCGGGGCGTCCACGTCCAGGTCGCAAAGGACGGCCTTTTCGGCCAGGGCGGCGAAGGCCCCGGTCAGGGAGGTCTTTCCGGCGCCCCCTTTGCCGCTTACGACCACTATCTCGCGCATGGGGCCTCCTTGGCGGCCATTTTGGCCACCGCAGCCCGCATGGCCGAAATGACGCCCGCGAAGACCGGCCCCAGGGCGGGGTTCGCCTCCACGGCGGTTCGTCCGCGCGCATAGCCCTCGGCCACGGCGCGGTCGTAGGGAATCTCCGCCAGGACGGGCAGGCCGTTGTCCCGGCAAAACTCCGCCACCGGCGCATCGCCGATCCCGGCCCGGTTGATGACGGCGCCCATGGGTTTTTTGAGCGGCGCAAAGGCCTCGAAGGCCAGGGAAAAATCGTGCAGCCCGAAGGGGGTGGGCTCGGTGACGAGCAGGATGAATTCGCTGTCCATGACCGCGCAGACGGCCGGGCAGCTCACCCCGGGCGGAGCGTCCAGCACGGCGTCCATGGGAGCCGTTTCGAGAAGCCTGGTCAGCTCCTCCTTGACCTGGCGCATGAGCGGCGGGCTCATGGCCTCGCCCACCCGCAGCCGTCCGGCCAGGTAGCCGATGCTCCGGCCCGCCCCGCCGCTGTCCCGGATCAGGCCCCGAAGGACCGTTCCGAGTTCGCGCTTGCCGGGCGAGATGGCCTTTTGCGGGCAAATGGCCATGCAGCCGCCGCAGCCGTGGCACATGTCCGGAAAGGGCATGAGCGTATCCCCGAACATGGCCAGGGCCTTGAAGCGGCAAAGGTCCACGCAGGCCCGGCACAGGTCGCATTTCTCCTCGTCGATGACGGGGATTTCCAGATAGGCCGGGGTTTCGGAGGCGATTTCGGGATGCAGGAAGAGGTGCAGGTTGGGCTCTTCCACGTCCAGATCCACGGCGGCCAGGGGGCCGTCCCAGACGGCGGCCAGGGCGGCCGAAACCGTGGTCTTGCCCGCGCCGCCCTTGCCGCTTGCGATCGATACGATCATGTTCGTCACGCCTACTTGTTTGGCCCGTCGGCGATCTTGACCTCGCCGGCCTTGAATTTGGCCACGGCCTCGCCCACGGTCATGCCGTCCACGTCCTGGCCGATCTTGATCCCGGCGGCGGTCAGGGCCGCGAAGGCCTTGGGGCCCACATAACCGGTGAGAAGGACCTGGGCGCCCGAGGAGGCGATGCGCTCGGCGGCCTGGATGCCCGCGCCGTGGGCCATGGCCTGGGAAGCCCCGTTATCCACGTAAACGGACTCGCCGCTGGCCAGATCCACGACCACGAACCCTCCGGCCCGGCCGAATCTGGGGTCCACCTGATCACTCAAGGCCGGGCCTTCGCTGGTTACCGCAATCTTGGTCATGCCGTACTCCTTTGGCGTGAAACGCCGTTCACCGGGACAGGGCTGGCCCTTGATGTCGTACTGGCCGCCCTCGATGCGAAGAGCCTGGCCCTCCACGAGAGCTCCGGCCACGGCCCGCCTGGCTTCGGCCAGGATGCGGCCGAAGGTGTGGCGCGAGACCTCCATGCGCGAGGCCGCCTCGGCGGCGCCCAGTCCTTCGAGGTCGGAAAGGCGCAGGGCCTCCAGCCCCTCGCAGGTCAGATAAACCTCGGCGAGGTCGGTCATGGGAACGCCCCGGGGCTTGAAATAGTCCACCTTGGGCGAGCGTTCGATACGCCGGCATTTCCGGGGTCGTGGCATGGCCTGCTCCGGTGTTTTGCTCAAATGAGCGTTTATTCCCGCGACCGCCTCCCTGTCAATCGGCAACCGCGTTTTGCGCAAACTCCCACGGCCGCCGCATCCGGGCGCAGGCGAAACCCGGCCGCGCCAAGGCCGGGAGAGACCGGTCACCCCCGCATTCTGGCGCGGGCGAGAACCGGCCGGGGCAAGGCAGAGGGAGGCTTATGCCCCCGCATTCTGGCGCGGGCGAGAAGCGGCCGGACCAAGGTAGAGGGAGGCTTATGCCCCCCGCATTCTGGCGCGGGCTAAACCCGGCCGATTCAAGGTCCAGGGAGGCCTATGCCCCCCGCATCCGGGCGCGGGCGGGGTGCGAGGGACCCGCCCGCTCCGGAAGCGTACGGCTTGAGGGGGGAGGAAGCTCCTCTATCCGCGGCCCCGGCCTCTGCCCTGACCGCGACCGCATCCCCGGCCGCAACCCTGGCCCCGGCCCTGACCTTGGCCCTGACCTTGGCCCATGCCATGGCCGCGCCCCTGGTCCATGCCATGGCCGAGTCCCTGGCCCATGCCCTGGCCCATGCCTTGATTTTGCCCCATGCCGCGCCCAAAGCCTTGCCCGTATCCGGCGCCCTGGCCCTGGACCGGGGCGTCCTGGGGAGCGAGGGGGGCGGACTGGCCGTCTTGAACGGGCGTGACGGCCTGTTCTTCGGAAACAGGGGCGTCATCCGCGAAATATCCCCGGCCCATGCCCCGGTCTTGGCCGCCAAAACCAGCAAGACCTCCAAAATCTCCGGACCGGACATACCCGCCGCGCCGGCAAGCCCGGCCCATGCCGCAGGGCCCGCGCCCCAAACCCGGACGTCCGGCGCCCGTTTTCGCAAAGCCCGCGTTCGCGAAGCCCGCGTTCGCGAAGCCCGCGTTCGCGAAGCCCGCATTCGCGAAGTCCGCATTTGTGAAGCGCGCGTTCACGGAGCCCGTATTTGTGAAGCTCGTGTTCGCAAAGCCCGCGTCTCTTCCGCTTTTCCTTCCGAAACCCTTCATATTGCGTCGTTGCATCACGTCGCCTCCTTGTTTCCCGTCCAGCCGGGCGCCCTGCGGCCCCGGCCCCAGGCGCCGCTGACGCGGCGCATGAAAGCCGTCCCGGATCGTTCCCGGGGACGGCGCGATCATCGAGATAAAAACGTTCCGGACGCGGCTCATTGCGCCCCGCCCTCCCGGCGGGCCTTGCGGGCGCAGCGTCCGCGCCCCTTGCCGCAGCCGGGGCCGCGAAGGCCCATCTCCCGGACGCCGCCCTCGCAGGGCGCGTGGATCGTCTCGCCCTCTTCCGGCCCGGCCGGATTTCCGGCCTCGCGAAGCGCGAAATCCCCGCCCTCGATGCGAAGGGCCATGCCTTCGCTGAGCGCCCTGGCCACCGTGCGCCGGGCCTCGGCCAGGATGCGGGACAGGGTGGGCGTGGACACGTCCATGCGGCCGGCCGCCTCCTCCTGGGACAGACCATCGGCGTCCACCAGACGCATGGCTTCCAGCCCCTCCACCGGCAAAACCAGCCCTTTGAGCGCGGCAAGGGGCGTGCCCTGGGGCTTGTAGAACCCGGAGGGGGGCATTCTTTCCACGAAGCGGCATTTTCTCGGTCGTCCCATGGGCGTCCCTTTTTGAAATTATTTTCAAAACACAAGTAGGACCCGGCCTTCGATCCGTCAAGGTTTTTTTGAAATTATTTTCAAAACTACCGGACTTTCCCTTTCGGCTGGATTGTGCGAACCGATCCTGTTAGGCACAACATGATCATGAACCCGGAAAAGTCCGCCGGAGCCGCCACGGCCATGCCCAAAAAAAGCAAGCCCTCCCCGCCCGACATGCGCAAGATCCTCGACAGCGTGGCCGTGGGCATCTTCACCGTGGACACGGACTGGAACATCACCTCGTTCAACGCCGAGGCCGAGCGGCTCACGGGCTTCACCCGGGAGGAGGCCCTCGGCGCCAAATGCTACGACATTTTCTACACCCGCTTCTGCAACGAGAAATGCTACCTGCAAAAGGCCATCCGCACAGGCCACGACATCCACAAGGCCCGGCTGACCCTGCTCGACAAGCACAACCGCCCCGCGCCCGTGGAGATCACCGCCGCCGCCCTGCGCGACGCCGAGGGCCGGGTCATCGGCGGGGTGGAATCCCTTCTGGACGTGAGCGAAAAGCTCTCCCTGGAAAAGGAGCTGAAAAACGCCTACGCCCTGGGCGACTGCCTAAGCCGCGACGAGGGGATGCTCAAGATCTTCGACATGCTGCGCGTGGCGGCCCCTTCGGGCGCGGCCCTCTTGATTCTCGGGGAAACCGGCACGGGCAAGGACCTTCTGGCCCGCTCGGCCCATGACCTGAGCGGCCGGAAAAGCGGCCCCTTCATCAAGGTGAACTGCGCCGCCCTGCCCGAGCATCTCCTGGAATCGGAGCTTTTCGGCTACAAGAAGGGCGCCTTCACCGACGCCAAAAAGGACAAGCCCGGCATGTTCCGCCTGGCCCACGGGGGCACGCTCTTTCTCGACGAGGCCGGGGAGCTGCCCCTGGGCATCCAGGCCAAGCTCCTCCAGGCCATCGAGGACAAGCGCTACTATCCACTGGGGGCGTCCTCGCCCCAGGAAACCGACGTGCGCATCATCGCGGCCACCAACCGCGACCTGGCCGAAGCCGCCGCCACGGGCGCCTTTCGCGGCGACCTCTACTACCGGCTGCGGGTTCTGGAAATCCGCCTCCCTCCCCTGCGCAACCGTCGCGGCGACATTGCCCTGCTGGCGGACCATTTCCTGGGCCTTCTGGCCAGACGCCACGGCAAGGCCATCCAGGGACTGACTCCGGAGGCCGCCCGGCTGCTCTTCAGCTACGAATACCCGGGCAACGTGCGCGAATTGCTTCACATCCTGGAGCACGCGGTCATCCTGTGCCAGGGTCCGGAAATCCTTCTGGAGCACCTGCCCGAATCCCTGATCGCGCCCGCGCAAAAAGCCCTGGATCAGGCGCCCCGGCCCATGGCCCAGCGCGAACGCGAGTATCTTCTGGAGACGCTTGAAGCGAACGGCTGGAACGTGGGCAAAGCCGCCCAGGCCATGGGGATCAACCGCACCACGGTCTGGCGCAGGATGAAAAAGCACGGCCTGTGACCGAATCATGTTGCGAACTTGCAACATAACGCAACATATCGCTGCAACGCCGCAACGTCGCAACGCCCCGTTCCATTTTCTTCGTTGATCCAATCGAAGGAAATCCATAGAGATATTCCGAGAGGAGGTTTCGGCAAGGTTTTTGCTCTTTGTCCCGTACCAGCGGCGGCGCGACCGGAAATCCGCAGCGCCCAAGGCCGGGTTCCCGGCCGAGTAAAGGAACAAGGAGGATCGCATGGCTGAGGCCGCAATCGTCATCGGAGAAGGGCGGAAATCCTTCTTCATGGACAAGGTCAAGGAGATATTGCCCGAAGGGGGCAATCTCAACCTGTGCTACACGTGCGGGACCTGCGCGGCGGGCTGTCCCGCTTCCGGGCTTGAGGGCATGGACCCCAGGCTCTTTTTGCGCATGGCCGCCATGGGAATGGACGAGGAAGTCACCACCACGCCCTGGGTGTGGATGTGCTCCATGTGTCAGCGCTGTTCCTACGCCTGCCCCATGAACATCAATATCCCGCAGCTCGTCTACTACGCCCGCCAGGCCTGGCCGCGCGACAAGCGCCCCAAAGGCATCATCGGCTCCTGCGACCAGGCGCTGCGCACCGAGGGCAACAGCGCCATGGGCGCGAGCTCCGAGGACTTCGAGTTCGTTGTGGGCGACGTTCTGGAGGAAGTGCGCGAGTCCCAGCCGGGACAGGAAAACCTGACCGCGCCGGTCAACAAGCACGGCGCCATGTATTTCCTGAACCAGAACTCCCGCGAGCCGGTGACCGAGCCGGATGAAATGGTTCCCTTGTGGAAGATCCTGAACCACGTGGGCGCCGACTGGACCTACGGGACCCTCGGCTGGGCCGCCGAGAACTACTGCATGTTCGCGGCCGACGACGAGGCCTGGGAGAGAATCGTCAGGAACAAGGTCAAGGCCGTGGAGGACCTTGGCTGCAAGTACTGGCTGAACACGGAGTGAGGCCACGAGCTCTACGCGGTCCGGGCCGGACTGCAAAAGTTCAACATCACCCCGAAGTTCGAGATCGAAAGCATCATCCGCCTTTACGCCCGCTGGATTCGCGAAGGCAAGCTGCCGGTCACATCCGACTGGAACAAGGATCTCAAGGTCAAATTCACGGTGCAGGACCCCTGCCAGCTGGTGCGCAAGACCTACGGCGACCCGGTGGCCGAGGACCTGCGCTTCGTGGTGAAGGCCGTGGTCGGCGAAGAGAACTTCATCGACATGCATCCCAATAAGTCGAACAACTACTGCTGCGGCGGAGGCGGCGGATTCCTGCAGTCCGGCTTCCCCGAAGCGCGGCGCGCCTACGGCGCCCTGAAAAACAAGCAGATCGTGGACACGGGCGCGACCTACTGCATCGCCCCCTGCCACAACTGCCATTCGCAGATCCACGACCTGTCGCACCATTTCGGCGCGAACTACCAGGTCACCCACCTGTGGACGCTCATCTGCCTGTCCATGGGCATGCTCGGCGAAAACGAACGCGAGTATCTGGGCGACGATCTGCGCGAAGTCGGCCTTTAGCCATTAAAGGCTTCCATACCGCTTGCGTCCCCGCCCCATCCGCCCGGGGCGGGGACGCGAGACATAAGGACCAAGGAGCCCCGCATGGAATTCAGGGAAACAGCGGACATTCTCGGAAACGAAGACCTCTACCGCCGGGACCTTCTCGCCTTCTACGTCAACGTAAGCTGCCTGCTCAATTCCATGGCCAAAAACGCCCTGGAGATGAAACCCCGGCTCAAGGGCCGGGCAAACATCGCCGAGGCGGTCTTCAACGCGGGGGAATACCAGATCCGCGTCATCTGCCGGAACAAGGGCGTGAAGCCTTTTCTGGCCTACATGGACGCGCCGTTCAAGCACACGGCCTACCTCGGACGGTTGACCAAGGAGGGCAAGGTCCATATGTTCGCCCACGGCGTGAAGGTCTTCTTCGACCAGTTGCTCGAGGAGGAGGTCTGCCACGCCTTTCGGCGCGACCTGGAAAACGCCCTGGACGCCTTTCTCGCTCCCAGGGCGCCCGAATGCGCCAAGGACTGCCTCTCAGCCTGCAAAAGCGTCCCGGGAGAACGCGAACCCGAGGCGCCCACCGACAAGCTGAACTGAGGCCCAAGCAAAGGAGCGCCAATGGCGGCGGAAAACGCCCCGGCCAAGGACGGACTGGACGCCTTTCTGGACGGTCTGCAGGACCGCATGGACGACGAGGCCCTCAGGCGCTACGGCGCCGACGGCTACAGGCGCTGGCGCGAAGGCGTCAATTTCGCCCGCATGGAGAATCCCTCCTGCAGCGGCAAGGTCACCGGCTCCTGCGGCGACACCATCGAAATGTTTCTTCTGGTGGAAAACGGCCGCGTCACGGACGCGAGTTTTTTCACGGACGGCTGCGGTTCGAGCATGGTTTGCGGGTCCCTGGCCGCTGATTTGTGCCGGGGGGCCTCCCTCGACGAGGCGGCGGACATCGACCCCCGCCGCATCCTCTCCCTGCTGGGCGATCTGCCCGACCACGACAAGCACTGCGCCACCCTGGCGGCGGCCGCCGCCCGCCAGGCCGTGCACGACTGGATGACCAGAAAGGAATAACCGCCCTCATCGGACGGCCTTAAATTTCATGGCCCGGGAACGCCGCGCGCAGGCGGCGTTCCCGGGCCTTCGTCTTCGGATCGGGCGGTTTCCCGGACGTTACGGCGTCAGCCCCAGAGCCTGGCGCTTGGCCCGGACCCGGGCGTCGATGAGCTCCGCCGCCTTGACCGGGTCGCCTTCCACCGCGAAGGCCGCGCCCACCACGCCCTCGAGA
>CALGYO010000141.1 GCA_937934715.1 uncultured Desulfovibrionaceae bacterium
TAGCCCACGGCCAGCTTGGCCGCGATCTTGGCGATGGGGAAGCCCGTGGCCTTGGAAGCCAGGGCCGAGGAGCGCGACACCCGGGGATTCATCTCGATGACGATCATGTCGCCGTTGGCGGGGTTGATGGCGAACTGCACGTTGGAACCGCCGGTTTCCACCCCGATCTCGCGCATGATGGCCAGCGAAGCGTCGCGCATGACCTGGTATTCCTGGTCCGTCAGGGTCTGGGCCGGGGCCACGGTGATGGAGTCGCCGGTGTGCACGCCCATGGGATCGATGTTCTCGATGGAGCAGATGACCACGCAGTTGTCTTTCTTGTCCCGCATGACCTCCAGCTCGAATTCCTTCCAGCCGAGCACGGACTCCTCGAGCATGACCTCGCTTTTGAGGCTGGCCGCAAGTCCGCGAGCCGCGATCTCCTCCAGATCCTCCATGTTGTAGGCCACGCCGCCGCCCGTGCCGCCCAGGGTGAAGGCCGGGCGGATGATGATGGGGAAGGGAATCTTGCCTCCCCACTCGCGCACGTCGTCCATGGTCCGGCAGATGCCGCTTTTGGGGACCTTGAGGCCGATCTTTTCCATGGCCGCGCGAAATTCCTGGCGGCTTTCGGCCTTCTGGATGACCGGCAGCGAGGCGCCGATGAGTTCGACGTTGAATTTGTCCAGAACGCCCATTTCGGCCACGGCCACGGCGGTGTTGAGTCCGGTCTGGCCGCCCAGGGTGGGCAAAAGCGCGTCCGGGCGCTCGCGTTCGATGATGCGGGCCACGGTTTCCGGCTCGATGGGTTCGATATAGGTGCGGTTGGCCAGCTCCGGATCGGTCATGATGGTGGCCGGGTTGGAGTTGACCAGGACCACCTCGTACCCTTCCTCGCGGAGGGCTTTGGCGGCCTGGGAGCCGGAATAGTCGAATTCGCAGGCCTGTCCGATGACGATGGGCCCGGAGCCGATGATCATGATCTTCTTCAAATCAGTGCGTTTGGGCATGGCGATCTTGGTGGGTTAGGCGTTTTGAATAGGCTTTGGCCGGAAGATGCATATGCGATTCCAGCCCGGGCGGCAAGCGATTTGGCCCCGCATGGTCCAACCGCCGCCGCGGCTTTCACGAAATTGGCAAATCCTGAGCGCGGCCGGAGCGCAGCCGGATGTTCGGCCGGACGTACGGCCGGACGTACGGCCGGATGTACGGCCGGAGCGCGGCCGGAGCGCGGCCCGCGCGCGCTCACCCCATGAGGCTCCCCTGCTCCATCCTGGGGCCGGTTTCCCGGCCGAGCAAGGCTACGAATCCGGCGTAGTCGAGCACGGTCACGCCGAGCGCCCTTGCCTTGTCCAGCTTGGAGCCGGGCGCCTCCCCGGCCACCAGATAGTCGAGCTTTTTGGAGACCGAGGACACGACCCTGGCGCCCGCCGCCTCGGCCAGAGCCTGCGCCTCTTCCCGGGTCACGCCCGGAAGCGCGCCGGTGAAGAGCATGCGCTTTCCGGCCAGGGGGCCGCCTGCGGATGCCTCCGGCCGCTTCACCGCATGGCGCGGCCACAGGCCTTTTTCCTTGAGGCTTTGCAGGAGTTGCCGGTTCTTTTCATTATCAAAAAATTCGCGAATGGAGGCCGAGACTTCGGGGCCTATATCCGGCAGGCCGGTCAGGGTTTCCGCGTCCGCCTGGCCCAGGGCGTCCAGGTCCGGGAAATGCCCGGCCAGGGTCTTGGCCGTGCGCGCCCCCACGTGGCGCACGCCCAGGGCGCGGATCAGGTTCGCCAGAGGGGCCTTCTTGGCCTTTTCAAAGGCCGCCGTGAAATTGGCGGCCGATTTCTCCTGCATGCCGTCCATGGGGATGAGGTCCTGCGCCGTGATGTCGAACAGGTCCGCCGGGGTCTCCACCTTCTTTCCCGTGGGCGTCCCCTCGGTCACCAGACGCTCGATCCATTTTTTCCCCACGCCCTCCACGTCCAGCCCGGCCTTGGAGACGAAATAGACGATGCGTTGCAGCCGCACGGCCGGGCAGGTCAGATTGACGCAGCGCCAGGCCGCCTCCCCTTCCTCGCGCACGGCCGGGCTGCCGCAGACCGGACATTCTTTGGGAAACGGAAATTGGGGAAGAGCGGCGTGGTTTTCATCCTCGATGGCCCGGACTACCTCGGGGATGACGTCCCCGGCCCGCTGGACCACCACCTTGCAGCCCACACGCAAATCCTTGGCCCGGATCTCGTCCTCGTTGTGCAGGGTGGCCCGGGAAACGGTCACGCCCGCCAGCGAAACCGGCGCAAGTTTGGCCACCGGGGTCAAAACGCCCGTGCGCCCCACCTGGATGTCGATGGCTTCAAGCGTGGTTTCGGCCTGGTGGGCCGGAAATTTGAGGGCGATGGCCCAGCGCGGCGCCCGGTCCGTGAAGCCGAGGGCCTCCTGCAGGGACAGATCGTCGAGCTTGGCCACCACCCCGTCGATTTCGTAGGGCAGATCAGGACGCCGGACGCCCAGTTCCTGGTAATAGGCCATGACTTCCTTGGGGGAGCCGGTCCGTCCCAGCTCCGAAACCTGGAAGCCCAGTCCTCCCAGACCGCGCATGACCGCCTGCTGCGTCCGCCAGCCCGGGCTGTTTCCGGCCCACTCGAGGGTTCCCGCGCCGTAGGCGTAAAACCGCAGGGGACGCCTGGCCGTGACCGAGGCGTCCAGTTGGCGCAGGGACCCGGCCGCCGCGTTGCGGGGATTGGCGAAGGCTTTCGCCCCCTCCTCGCGCTGGCGTTCGTTCAGCTCAAAGAATTCCTGCCGCGTCAGGATGACCTCGCCGCGCACCTCCAGAAGCGCCGGAACGGGAACCCCGGACCGCGCGGCGTGGACGCCGAGGTCCATGGGCATGTTCTTCACGGTGCGCACGTTGGCGGTCACGTCCTCGCCCGTGATCCCGTCGCCGCGCGTCAGCGCCCGGACGAACCGGCCGTTCTCGAAGACGGCCTCCAGGGCCAGCCCGTCGAATTTGGGGTCGATCCAGAACGTGAGCGGCGCATCCGGCTCCTTGCGCCTGACCCTGTCCAGGAACGCGGTGAAATCCTCCTCGCCCATGGCATTGTCCAGGCTGTACATGCGCTGGCGGTGTTCGCCGGAGACGAAGCCCTCGGCCGCGGCGCCGCCCACGCGATGGGTGGGAGAATTGGGATCGTCCAGCTCGGGATGCGCGGCTTCAATGGCGGCCAGCTCCCGGAACAGCGCGTCGTATTGCGCGTCGTCGAGCTCCGGGTCGTCCAGGACGTAATACCGGTAATTATGATATTCCAGCGTCTCGCGCAGTTTCGCCGCGCGCGCCGCAAGCCCGTTTCCGGAAAGGCTCATGCCCGCGTCTCCCTGTCCGGCGGTCCGAAAACCGCGCTGTCCCGATAATCCTTCTTGGCCGCTTCGACGAGCGCCCGGTGGTCCGGCCCCAGGCGCTTTCGCAGATAGGCCTCCTCGTCCCGGGCGGCCTGTTCCAGGAAGCCTTCCGTCGCCCGGGCGGAACTATGATATCTATGCCGGATGATCGCTTGATGGTCGACGACGATGTTCCAGCCCGCCTGGCGCAAGCGCCAGGAAAGGGCCAGATCCACCCCGTAGCCTCGCGGATTGTCCGCGCAGTCCAGACCGCCGATCTCCTTCAAGGCCGCAAGATTCATCAGGGGCGCAACCCCGTCCGCCAGCCGGACCGTGCGGTATTGCAGGGAAGGATCGGCGACCATTTGCGGGTGGTAGGGATTCTTGTCCACAGCAGGGGAATAGAGTCCGATCATCCCGAGAAACCCCTCCAGCTTGGCCAGCCGCGCGAAGGCCCTCCCCAGATGCGGGGGCTTGGTCAGGAACAGGATGTCGTTGTTCATGAACCACAGATGGCTCGCGCCCATTTCCGCCGTGAGCCGGGCGGCCAGTTCAAAAGCCCCTGCCCAGAAAAGATTCGCATCCGTGCGCAGCCAGGCGCCGGGATAGACTTCGGGAGCATGGTTGTCCAGAACGAAAACGCGTTGGGCGAACGCGGGATCGCCCGCGAGAAGCTGCTCATGCAGGCGCCGGGTGGTCGCGGCGCTTCCGTAGTGCAGGATGACCACCGCCGGTTCGCATCCCGCCTTCAAAGAATCTCCCGCAAATGGTCCAGGTTTTCCTTCTTGCCAACCAGAATCATGGTGTCGTCCGCTTCGAGCACGCTCTGGGGCTGGGGATTGAAGATCATGTCCCCCGAGGCCTTTTTGATGCCGATGACGATGAGGTTGAAGCGCGGCCGGATTTCCGCCTCGATCAGGTTCTTGTTGACGATTTCGGAATCGGCCCTGACCAGAAGCTCCTCCATTTGCAGGTCCACGGACCCGCCCCGGGCGGCCATGTCCAGGAAGTTGGTCACCGTGGGCCGCAGCACGGACTGGGCCATGCGCACCCCGCCGTAGAGATGGGGAATGAGCACCTGGTCGGCGCCCGCCCGTTCCAGCCGGGCGATGTGGGAGGGATGGTCGGCCCGGGCCACGATGGCCACCGTGTGGTTGAGCTGCCGCGCGGTCAGGGTGACGTAGACGTTGGCCGCCTCCTGGTGCAGGGCCGTGACCAGGGACTTGGCCCGATGCAGACCGGCTGCGAGCAGGGTCTCGTCGGCCGTGGCGTCTCCCGCGATGTGCAGGATGCCCTTCTCCTCAAGCTCCCTGACCACCTCCTCCTTGGACTCGATGACCACCACGGCGTGCCCTTCCCGGATGATTTCCCGGGCCACCACGCTGCCGATGCGGCCGAACCCGCAAATGATGATGTGGTTTTGCAGTCTGTCGATGGTTTTTTGCACCCTGCGTTTCTCCCATATCTGTTGAATGCGTCCCTCGATGAGCACCTGGGTGAACGAGCCGATGAGATAGGCGAAGCCGCCCACGCCGCCCACGATGAGAACCATGGTCAGGACCCGGCCTTCGGCGGTCATGGGGTTGACTTCCTGGAAGCCCACCGTGGAAAGGGTGATGATGACCTGGTACAGGCTGTCGAAAAAGGTCCAGCCCTCCACGTGCATGTAGCCGAGGATGCCCAGGGCGAATACCGCCAGGAGCAGGACGCTGCTCACGATCAGGGAAAAGAACATCCCGAACCGGTTGCGCATGCGGATGATTTTACCGTGAACCTTGGCCGGATTCATCCCTACCCCAGAAGGAGCTTGCGTTCCCGCAAGGCGGCCAGACGGTCGCGCAACGCGGCCGCCTTTTCGAATTCCAATTCCTTGGCCGCCGCGCGCATCTCCCGCTCCAGCTTTTTCATCTGTTTTTCCAAATCCTTGGGCGACTCGCCGTAGGCGGCGCCCTCCTCCATGACCGCGTCCCGCCTGGAGTTGGCGGAAGCCTCGCCGCCCGGGGCGTACCAGCCCCCGGAGCCGCCCTCATCCGCGTTGCCGTACAGGGAATCCAGGGCGTTTTCCAGCCCCTTGCGGATGGTCTGGGGCGTGATCCCATGCTCCAGGTTATAGGCTTCCTGGATTTCCCGGCGCCTGGCGGTCTCGCCCATAGCGTCGCGCATGGAGCCGGTCATCTGGTCGGCGTAGAGGATCACCCGGCCGTCGGCGTTGCGCGCGGCCCGGCCGAAGGTCTGGATCAGGGACCGGCTGGAGCGTAAAAAGCCCTCCTTGTCCGCGTCCAGGATCGCCACCAGGGAGACCTCGGGGATGTCCAGGCCCTCGCGCAGGAGGTTGATACCCACAAGGACGTCGAAATCCCCGGCGCGCAGGGATTTGATGATGGCCATCCGTTCCAGGGTGTCGATGTCCGAATGCAGGTACCGGGCGCGCACGCCCATGTTGTTCATGTAGGCGGTCAGGTCCTCGGCCATGCGCTTGGTGAGCGTGGTCACGAGCACGCGCTCGTCCCTGTCCCGGCGTTTGGCGCATTCGGCCAAGAGGTCGTCCACCTGCCCCTTGGAGCCTCGTACCTCGATCTGGGGATCAAGCAGACCGGTGGGACGGATGATCTGCTCCACCACCACCCCTTCCGAGCGGTCCAGCTCCCATTTCCCGGGCGTGGCGGACACGAACACGGCCTGGCCGATGCGCTTCAGGAATTCCTCGAAATTGAGCGGCCGGTTGTCCAGGGCCGAGGGCAGCCGGAAGCCGTAATCCACCAGGGTGGACTTGCGCGAGCGGTCCCCCTTGAACATGCCCCCGATCTGCGGAATGCTGATGTGGGATTCGTCCACGAACAGGATGAAGTCCTCGGGGAA
>CALGYO010000142.1 GCA_937934715.1 uncultured Desulfovibrionaceae bacterium
ACGGTGACGTTGCACTCGGAGGCCATGGCGTCGGCCAGGAGGGCATCGAGCCGGGACAGCTCGCCCACCGGAACCTTGTTCGCGTCGTCGGGCAGATAGCCGGCGAGCAGCTGGTAGTCGGCCGAGGGATTGGTGAACGGGGCCACGGCGAACTGGATTTCCGCGGGCGGACACGAGGCGCCGGCGTCCTGGGACGCGCGGCGTTTGCACGAGACGCCGAGGATGAGGACCAGGATGCACAACGCGGCCAGATAGCGTGCACGATGCGAATTTTTCATGAATCCAGGCTCCCTTTGGTACTTGGCGCGCCGGTTCTTCCTACAGCCAGGGCTCGGCGCAGAGCGAGCCCCAGGGCCTTGAACGCCGCCTCAAGCAGATGATGTCCGTTTTGCCCGTACAGGAAGCGAACATGCAGGTTCAGCTTCCCGGAAAAGGCGAATGATTTGAGCAATTCACGCCAGACGTCCTTTTCCTCCCCCGCGATGACCGGGGGCAACGCGTCTTCAAGATAGACGAAATACGGACGGCCCGAAAGGTCCAAATCCACGGCCACCAGGGATTCATCCATGGGCGCCCGGGCCGAGCCCATGCGCTCGATACCGGTTTTCGGCCCGGCGGCCTCCAAAAGGGCCTGTCCCAGGCAGAGTCCCACGTCTTCCAGGGTATGATGGGCGTCCACGTGAAGGTCGCCCTGGCAGGAGACGGTCAGGTCGAAACCGGCCCAAAAAGCCAGAAGAGTCAGCATGTGATCCGCGAAGCCGACTCCCGTGGCGATGGAGGTTTCGCCCTTGCCGTCGAGATCGAGTTCGATGCGAACCGAGGTTTCCTTGGTTTGCCGGGAAACCGACGCTTTTCTTTGCATATCCGCCCCGCTTTCCCTTTGGCCGCGCGCCGGGCCGCCGATCCCGCCCCCCGTCCCGCCCCCCGTTCCGCCGATGCGTCACGGCGAAGAGCGGCGGCGCGTGTTCATCGCTTCCGTTTCCTTAAAAATACCCTCGTATTCTATCCGGAACGTCGCGCTAGGCGGTCTTTTCGTCCTTGGCCGGCTCGGCCTTGGCTTCGATGGTCGTGGAAGTCGCGGAAGCGGATTCCTCCGCCGCCTTGACCTGCTTTTTTTCCTCTTCGCGCTTTCTCGCGTCCTCTTCCTCGCGCTTGCGGATATCGTCGTCCGCCCGGCGCACTTCCGCGTCCAGCGTGGACTTCACGTCCGTGCTGACGCGACGGAACTCCGCCATGCCCTTGCCCAAGGTGCGCATGATATCGGGAAGCTTTGACGGTCCGATGACGATCAAAGCCACCACCAGGATGACGAGAAGCTCAGTGGAGCCTATGCCAAACATATTGTCGCCTCGTTACCGGAACGGCCTGCGCCGTCCAAGGAGGTTATTCCCATTCGATGGTGCTCGGCGGTTTGGAGGAAATGTCGAACACCACCCTGTTTACGCCTTTGACTTCGTTGATGATGCGGTTGGACATGGACGCCAGGATTTCGCTCGGCACTCTGGACCAGTCCGCCGTCATGGCGTCGATGCTGTCCACCACCCGGATGGCGCATACGTTCTCGTAGGTGCGGTCGTCGCCCATGACGCCCACGGTCTTGAGCGGCAAAAGCACAGCGAACCCTTGCCAGACCTTGCGGTACCAGTCCGCCGCCAGAAGCTCGTTCTGCACGATCTTGTCCGCCCGGCGCAGGATTTCCAGCCGCTCCTCGGTGACTTCGCCGATGATGCGGATGGCAAGCCCGGGACCGGGGAAGGGATGCCGCCAGATGATGGAATCCGGCAAGCCGAGCTCCACGGCCACCTTGCGCACCTCGTCCTTGAAGAGTTCGCGCAGGGGCTCGATGAGTTTGAGCCGCATGACGTCCGGCAGTCCGCCCACGTTGTGGTGGCTCTTGATGACGGCCGAGGGGCCCTTGAAAGAGACCGATTCGATCACATCCGGATACAGCGTGCCCTGGGCCAGATATTCCACGCCGGAAAGGGCCTTGGCCTCCTTTTCGAAGACCTCGATGAAGAGGTTGCCGATGATTTTACGTTTTTTCTCCGGATCCTCCACGCCAGCGAGTCGACCGAGGAACAGATCCTGAGCTTTCACATGGTGCAGGTTCAGGTCGAAATGCTCGCGCAGGAAGGCAACCACCTCCTCGCCCTCGTTCAGGCGCATGAGACCGTTGTCCACGAAAAAACAGTGCAGTTTCTTGCCGATGGCCTTGTGCAGGAGCACGGCCACCACAGTGGAATCCACTCCGCCGGACAGCGCGCAGACCACCTCGTTGTCGCCCACCTGTTCGCGGATCTGGGCGATCTGCGTTTCCACGAAGGAGGACATGGTCCAGCCCGGGGTCAGTCCCGCCACCTTGAAGAGGAAATTGTGCAGGATGAGGGAGCCGTTTTCCGTGTGGGCCACCTCGGGATGGAACTGCAGGGCGTAGGCCCGCTTTTCGGGATTGCACATGGCGGCCACGTCCACCGTGGCGGTCTCGCCCGCCACCTCGAAGCCCTTGGGCGGGGCCAGCACCCGGTCGCCGTGGGACATCCACACGGTCAGGGGGCGCTCCCGGGACAGGCCGTCCCACAGGAGGCAGTCCCCGGCCGGTGTGAACTCGGCCCGGCCGTATTCCCGGTCCGTGCTGGCGGCCACGCGGCCTCCGGGCAACACGTGGGACATGAACTGCATGCCGTAGCAGATGCCGAGCACGGGCAGGCCCCACTCCAGGATGTCCGGATCGATGAGCGGCGCCTCGGGGCCGAGCACGCTGGACGGCCCGCCCGAGAGAATGAGCGCCTGGGGATTTAAAGCCTTCAGCTCCTCGGGCTTGATGCAGTACGGATGAATTTCGGAATAAACCCCGGCCTCGCGCACACGCCTGGCGATGAGCTGGGTGAACTGGGACCCGAAGTCCAGAATGACGACTTTATCGATGTGTTCCATGACTAAAAATTTTCCACGCGGTAGTTGGGAGCTTCCTTGGTGATGATCACGTCGTGGACGTGGCTCTCCTTGAGGCCCGCGCCTGATATCCGGACGAACCGGGTTTTGGTTTGCAGCTCGGCGATGTCGGCGCAGCCCACATAGCCCATGCCGGAACGCAGGCCGCCCACGAGCTGATGAATGCTGTCCACCACCGGTCCCTTGAAGGGAACGCGTCCCACGATGCCCTCGGGAACGAGCTTGCGGGATTTTTCCTGGAAATAACGGTCCGAGCTGCCGTCGCGCATGGCGTCGATGGAGCCCATGCCCCGGTAGATCTTGTAGGTGCGGCCCTGGTAGAGGATGGTTTCCCCGGGGCTTTCCTCGGTCCCCGCGAAAAGGCCGCCCATCATGACCGTGTCCGCGCCGGCCGCGATGGCCTTGACGATGTCGCCGGAGAATTTCACGCCGCCGTCGGCGATGAGCCGGCGGTCCTTTTCCCGGCAGGCCTTGACCGTCTCCAGGATGGCGGTGATCTGGGGGACGCCTACGCCGGCCACCACGCGGGTGGTGCAGATGGAGCCGGGGCCGATGCCCACCTTGACCGTGTCCGCGCCCGCGTCGATGAGGGCCTTGGCGCCCTCGTAGGTGGCCACGTTGCCCGCCACCAGCTGGCTGTTGGGGAAGGCCGACTTGATGGCGGAAACGGCCCGGATGATGTTCACGGAATGACCGTGGGCCGAATCGAGGACCAGAAAATCCGCTCCGGCGGCGAGCAGAGCCTCGGCCCGGCCGTCCCGGTCGGCGCCCACGCCGATGGCCGCGCCCACTCTGAGCCGTCCCATGTCGTCCTTGCAGGCGTTCGGATATTTGCGGATCTTCTCGATGTCCTTGATGGTGATGAGTCCGGCCAGCTTGTTGTCCTTGTCCACCACCAGAAGCTTTTCGATCCGGTTTTCGTGCAGATGGCGCTTGGCTTCCTCCAGGGTGGTGCCCACCGGCACCGTGACCAGGCGTTCCTTGGTCATGACGTCGCCCACGGTGGTCACGGAGTCTTTGACGAAGCGCACGTCGCGGTTGGTGACGATGCCCACGAGCTGGTCGCCGGAAACCACGGGCAACCCGGAGATGCTGTATTCGGCCATGACTTCCAGGGCCTTGGCCACGGTCATTTCCGGGTACACGGTGACGGGGGCGGTGATCATGCCGCTTTCGGACTTTTTCACCCGCTCCACTTCGAGCTTCTGCCGCTCAATGGACATGTTCTTGTGGATGACGCCCACGCCGCCGTTGCGGGCGAGCGAGATGGCCATCTTGGACTCGGTGACCGTGTCCATGGCGGCGCTTAGCAGGGGAATGTTGAGCTTGATGGTCGGGGTGAGCATGGAGGAGACGTCCGCCTGATCCGGCAACGTCTCGGAATAGGCGGGCAGGAGCAAGACGTCGTCGAAAGTGAGCGCCAGTCCCTGAATCTTATCCATCTGCGTCTCCAAATAGGTCTTCACGCCGTATGGGCGTTAATCCAGGCCGAGATAGGCCGAGCGTACTTTCGGGTCGTTGAGAAGATCCTTGGCCGAACCTTGCAGGGTGACCTTCCCGGTTTCGAGGACATATCCCCGGTGGGAAATCTGCAAGGCCATCTGGGCGTTTTGTTCAACCAGAAGGACCGTGGTCCCGCCCTGGTTGATTTGTTGGATGATTTCAAAAATGTTCTCGACCACCAGGGGCGCGAGTCCCAGGGAAGGCTCGTCGAGAAGCAGCAAGGACGGTCTTGCCATGAGAGCGCGGCCGATTGCAAGCATCTGTTGCTCGCCGCCGGACAGGGTGCCGCCCATCTGGCCGACGCGTTCGCGCAGCACCGGGAAGAGCCCATAGACATGGTCCACGTCCCTGGCGATCCCGTCCTTGTCCCGGCGCAAATAGGCCCCCATCATGAGATTTTCCCGCACGGTGAGCTGGGGGAAGATCATGCGGCCCTCGGGCACCTGGGTGATGCCCAGGGACACGATGCGTTCGGTGGTCTGGCGGGTGATCTCCTCGCCATTGAAGACCACGGAGCCGGAACGCGGAGGAGTCACTCCGCTTATGCTCATGAGCGTGGTGGACTTGCCCGCGCCGTTGGCGCCGATGAGACAGAGGATTTCCCCCTTCTCGATGGTGAGGCTTATGCCTTTCAGGGCGTGGATGTTGCCGTAATAGGTGTGAATATCTTTGAGTTCAAGCATTGGCGGCGCCCTTGCCAAGGTAGGCTTCGATGACCTTGGGATTGTTTTTGATTTCCTCGGGCCCGCCTTCGGCGATCTTCACGCCGTGATCCAGCACCACGAGATTCTCGCAGATGCGCATGACGAGCTTCATGTCGTGCTCGATGAGCACCACCGTGACCCCGCGCTCCATGATGGCGTAGATCAGATCGACCAGATCCTCGGTCTCCCTGGGGTTCATGCCCGCCGCGGGCTCGTCCAGGAGAAGGAGCTTGGGCTCGGTGGCCATGGCTCGGGCGATTTCCAGGCGGCGCTGGGCGCCGTAGGCCAGGCTGCTCGCCGGGAACAAGGCTTTTTCCCCCAGCCCCACGAAATCCAGGAACTCCATGGACTGGTCGATGATGCGCCGCTCCTCGGCCTTCTGGGACTTGGTCCGAAGGACCGCGCCGAAAAAATTGGCCTGGGTGCGGCAGTGCCGGCCGATGCGCACGTTGTCCAGCACGGTGAGCGACGAGAACAGGCGGATGTTCTGGAAGGTGCGGGCCACCCCGAGTTCGGTCATCTTCTCCGGCTTGAAGCCGTTGACCTTGACGGGCGCGCCCGTTCCGGAAAAGACGATGGCGCCGTCCGTGGGCTTGTAGATGCCGGCCACGCAGTTGAACATGGTGGTCTTGCCCGCGCCGTTGGGGCCGATAAGCCCCAGGATGTGGCCCTTGACCACGGTGAAGGACACGTCGGTCAGGGCCATGAGTCCGCCAAACCGTTTGCCGACGCCGTCGACGGTGAGCAGCGCTTCCATGGCCCTACCCCGCCCGGCGCGCTTCAAGCTTTTCGCGCAATTCGATAATCATCTTGTTCTTCATTGTGGATTCCGAGACCTGGGTAAAAAATCCCGAGGGCTTGTAGCGCATGATGAGCACCATGATGAGTCCGTAGGCCAAAAATCGCGTTTCCGCCGGCAGCCCGAGCTCGGGCAGGATCACGCGCAGCACTTCGCCCAGGGCGATGAGGATGACCGCGCCCATGAGCGCGCCGTTGATGTTGCCGAGGCCCCCAAGAACGACCATGCACAGAACCAGGA
>CALGYO010000143.1 GCA_937934715.1 uncultured Desulfovibrionaceae bacterium
GACCACCGAGATCTACACTCTTTCCCTACACGACGCTCTTCCGATCTGCTTGATGCTCCAGATCATGTTGTTGAAGGAATCCGCCAGTTGGTCCACCTCGTCGCCCATGCGCTTTTTATAGAACAGGCACTCCTTGCAGGTGCGCAGATTCTCCGATGAGGCCCCGGGATCGTCCATGGCGGTCTGGTCGAAATGCCAGCAGGGAAGGTCTGTGTTGCTGTAGGCGGGACAGCGCTTGGGGTCCCAGCCGTCGCCCCGGCTGTCCAGATGCATGGTGAAATCCAGGTTGCCCCGGCTGATCTCGTCGGAAATCCTGGTCAGGCGCGAGATGGGCTGGGTGATGTAGTTGGAAATGCGAAACGTGATGAGAAAGATGATGACCACGATGGCGGAGATGAAGCCGAGGAACATGAACCGCAGCTTGCCCACCAGATTGTCGATGTGGCGCTTGTTGAGGCCCACGTGGACCGCGCCCAGGGTGTAAATGCCCTCCTTGACCGGGACCGCGATGTCATAGGCCTCCTCGCCCTCCACATTGATGAGCTTGATGCTGTGCTCCACGCCCTGGGGCAGGGGATTCTGGTCGAGCAGGGAGGCGGGGAAGGGATGGATGAAGGTGTGGGCCAGGATGTCCCCGTCGTTGTCCACGACGAAGATGTAGGAGATGAGCACCTTGCGTTCGCCGAGCTGGGCCGCGTCGAAGGCCAGGCTCACCAGATCGGCCTTGTTCTGGTCGAGAATGTAGCCGCTGCCCCGCTCGGCTATGCTCTGTGCGATGGCGATGCCGCGCATTTCCAGCTCCCGGGTCAGGCTCGAAATGAGAATCCAGCGGGCCAGCATGGCGATGGCCACGCTGATGAGGAGCACCACGGCCAAGGTGCTGCCGAAGATCTTTATTTTCAGGCTCGATTGCCTGAACGAACGCAACAGGGATTCGAACACGGTTTAGCCGCCCGCCTTCGGAACGGCCGTCTTGCCGTTGGGTTCGCGCTCCGGGGGCGATTGCGCCGGAGGGGTCAACACGGCGCCGAGCGTTTCGCCACGCGACGCCCCGGGCGTTCCCCCGGACGCTTTTCCGGACGCCGCTTCCGCGTCCGCCCCAGGAGGAAGATGGTTCACCCCGGATTTGATCTTGTCCCAGTCCGTGATCAGGATGAATCGCCCGTCCTCGAGCACGGTGAAGTACACCCGCTCGAGCCCCTGATGCAGATTCGAGCCGAAGGAAATGGTGTTGGCGATCCCCACGGAATAATTGTTGATGGATTCGATGGCGTCGATGAAGCGTTCCCTGGTGAGCTCCGGCCCCGCTCGCTTGAGCCCTTCGACCAGGACCTTGGCGTTGATATAGCCCTCGAGGCCCACGGTATTGGGGCGTTCCTCGGGATAGTAGCGTTTGAGCAGCTCGGAATATTCCACCACGCCCCACAGCAGGGTCCTGGTTTCGGGCAGGTCGGGCGGGGGGACCACCTGGGACATGATGAGCTTGGCCGGATGGGAGGAGCCGAGAATCCTGGCGATCTCATCGGCGCCCACGAAGGATACGGCGTAGAAGACCGGCGGATGGGAGTCGCGCTCTTCGGTCAGCCGGATGAGCTTGGCGCAGGGGGCCGAGGTGCCGATCATGATGACGGCCTCGGGCTTGGCTTCCAGAATCCTGTTCAGCCCCTCCTCCACGTCCATGGTGCCGCGCACATAGGTGCCCCGGGCCACAGGCGCCAGGCCGTATTCCTTGAGCGCCAGCTCCGCGCCCTTCAGGCCGTCGAACCCGTAGGCGTCGTACTGATAGAAGACCGCGATGCGTTTGAGTCCCAGATCCTTGACCAGATGGGTCACGGCGGCGGCGGTTTCCTGGTAATAGGAAGCCCTGATGTTGATGATGTAACGGTGAAACGGCTCGCGCAGGGCATTGGCCCCCGTGAAACTGCCCACAAGCGGGATCCTGGCCTCCTCCACGAGGGGGATGATCTTGACCGTGGTCGGCGTGCCCACATAGCAGAACAGGGCGAAGACCTTGTCCTCCACGATGAGCTTTTGGGTGTTGGCCACGCATTTGGGCGGATCGTAGCCGTCGTCCTCGGCGATCACCTCGATCTTGCGGCCGTGCACCCCGCCGGTTTCATTGATGTGCCGGATATAGGACATGGCGCCGAACAGCGTCTGTCTGCCCAGGTAGCTGGCGTGGCCGGACAGGGCCAGAGAGGAGCCGATGAGAACGGCGCCCGGGCTGACACCGGGCGAGACCTTTTCCGTCGCGTCTTCCTGGGCTGTGGGCTCGCAGGAGACCAGGGCGGCCAGAAACAACAAGGCGCAGATGAAGGCGGCGAACGTTTTTCCCCGCCGCGTGATCCTGTTCAAGAGCGGCTCCTTTGACTCAAGCGATGCGCATCCGTTTATCCCGGGAGCCTGCAAGGCTTAGCACAAGGGCGGAAACAAAACAACTTGATCATACGCTCCTGTTGCTTGCGGCCCAATACCGGCAACGACACTTCAAGCCGCCTTATCTCCTCCCGTTTCTTTGTTCATGTATTGCTCCAGGATAACAACGGCCGCCATTCCCAGCGTAAACGGAATACCATTTTTTGGCGACGGACTTTCCTTGTTTTGCAAACTCTCTTTTACCCCAAGTTCTGTCAATCTCAGCATAAGAGACGTAAAAAAGCATCCATCTTGAGCATCAACGCCGCGTTGTCAGAGCATGAACGCATCCGCTTCCACGGCCGCCCTTCTTTCCATGCATCCCATGAGGTGAAAAAGGCGCGCCAGGTTTCCCTGACGCGCCTTGTTCGCTTCTTACGGAACGACGACGGCTAAACGTCTCATCCAAAAGCCCTGCCGGGCTTGAAGAGCCTGGCGAACATCTGGCGGCGTCCGAGCAGGCTCGGTCCGGCGTCGGCGGTAATGAACTCGTAGTATTCCTTGGGCGGATACTCGGTCAGGTAGATGACCCGCACATTGTCCATGTCCACGAGTTCGGCCTTGGGCCGGGACTTCTTCACCTCGGCCAGACGGGCCTTGGCCTTTTCCATGATCTCCTCGCGGTCGCCGAAGGTCATGGCGCCCGTGGGGCAGGTCAGAACGCAGGCCGGCAGCATGCCGTTGGTCACGCGGTCGTTGCACATGGTGCACTTGCTCCAGACCTTGGTCTCGGGGTCGCGCCGGGGAACGTTGTAGGGACACAGTTCCTCGGGGCTTTCCACCTCGATGTCCTTGGTCAGCGGCGTGTAGATCACGGCGCCGGTGGCCTCGTCATGGATGATGGCCTGGTCGTTGTAGCCGTCGCCCACCATCTTGCAGGGCGGATCCACGCAGTGGCGGCACTGTTCCGGGAAGAACAACCAGCGTAAATGGTCCTTTTCCGCCACTTCCTGGAAGCGGACCACCTTGTAGGTATGGAAGTTGAGGTCCTTGGGGTTCTGGTGGGACCCCCAGTTGGACGTTTCCGTGGCCGGAAGCTTGTTCCACTGTTTGCAGGCCACCTGGCATCCCCGGCAGGCCGTGCAACGGGACAAGTCGACAAAGAAGCTTTTACTCATGCGTATACGCCTCCTAAGCCTTGGTCACGTTGACCATGAAGGCCTTGGTTTCAGGAATGCCGGTATTGGGATCGCCCACGGACGGCGTCAGGATGTTGGCGGAATCGCCGCCGTTCTTCGGGTACACCCAGCCGAAGTGCCAGGGAATGCCCACCTGATGCACGGTTTGACCCATGACCTTGAAGGGCTTCAGGCGATGGGTGACGATGGCGATGGCCCACAGCTTGCCGCGCACGCATTCCAGCCAGACCTTGTCCCCGTTTTCGATGCCGCGCAGCTTGGCCAGCTCGGGGCTCATCTCGCAGAACATCTGGGGCTCGGCTTCGAGCAGCCAGGGCGTCCAGCGGGTCATGACGCCGGTCTGCCAGTGCTCGGTCACCCGGTAGGTGGAGCACACGAACGGGTAGCGCGGGTCGCACACGGCCTTTTCCTCGCTCTTGAAGTGCAGGGCCGTGGGGTTGTGCAGCTGCTTGGAGAAGGGATGCTTCTCGATGGGGCATTCCATGGGCTCGTAGTATTCGGGGAAGGGACCGTCGTTGCGTCCCGGACCGAAGATGCTTCCGACGCCCGCGGGCTTCATGATGAAGGCGTTCTTCTCGCCGGGGGCCCAGCCGCCGTCGGGCACGTCGCCCACCCACTTCTTGTCCGCCGCGTTCCACTCGATGACCGCCTTCTTGGGCGCGTAGGGCTTGCCCTCGAGGTTGACGGAGGCGCGGTTGTACAGGATGCGGCGGTTGACCGGCCAGCACCAGGACCAGCCCGGATAGAGACCGATATTGGCCTGCATGTCCGTCTGGGTCTTGTCGCGGCGGGCGGCCATATTGCCCTTCTCCGTGTAGGAGGCGCAGTACAGCCAGTTGCCGGACATGGTGGAGCCGTCGGCCTGGAGCATGGCGAAGCTCGGGACCAGGGTTCCGGCCTTGTAGGTCGTATCCTTGATGGTCACGTCCTTGACGAAGTAGCCGTTGATGATCTTGGCCACCTTGTGCGGGTTGAAGGCGTGGTTTTCGGCCACGTCCCAGTTGAGCTCCTTGATGGGCTCGGGATAGGCGCCGCCTTCCTTCTCGTACATTTCGCGGATCTTCTCGAACAGCTCATAGATGATGTCGCCGTCCGGCTTGGTCTCGCCCAGGGGCTTGGGACCGGCATAGCGCCATTGCAGCCAGCGGCCGGAGTTGGAGATGGAGCCTTCCTTCTCGATGGACACGGCGCAGGGCATCATGAACACTTCGGTCTTGATGGATTTGGGATCCATGCCCGGCCCCTTCCAGAAGGAAGCCGTCTCGTTGTCGAAGATGTTCACGTTGACCAGCCAGTCGAGCTTGCCGAGCGCCTCGCGGGTCTTGTTGGAGTTGGCGCCGCCGCAGGCCGGGTTCTGGCCCCAGGCGAAGAAGCCCTTGAACTGGCCCTGGGCCATCTTGTCGAACATGACGAGCCAGGTGTAGTCCACGCCGTCGTCGAGCTTGGGCAGGTAGGGATAGGCTTCGGCCGGTTCCTTGCCCGGGAACATGGCCTTCAGGAGGCTCGCGGAGTATTTGGGGAAATTGCCCCACCAGTTGGCGCTCTTGGGATCCTTGGTGGTAGGGGTGTTTTTCGTGTTGTAGGCGTCCAGGGTGGCGAGGGAGGCCGCCGGAGTGGCCAGGTAGCCGGGCAGGATGTGCACCAGCAGGCAGTGGTCCGTGGAGCCCTGCACGTTGGATTCGCCGCGCAGCGCGTTCACGCCGCCGCCGGCCACGCCGATGTTGCCCAGAAGCAGCTGGATCATGGCCATGGCCCGGATGTTCTGCACGCCCACGGTATGCTGGGTCCAGCCCATGGCGTACATGATGGTGCCGGCCTTGTCCGGGGCGCCCGTGGCCGCATAGGCCTCGTAGACCTTGAGGATGTCCTTTTTGGGCGTGCCGGTGACCTGCTCCACCTTGTCCAGGGTGTAGCGAGCGTAATGGTCCTTCAGGAGGTTGAAGACGCAACGCTTGTTCTTGAGCGTCATGTCCTTGACCTCGACCCCGTCCTTGTCCATCTCGAAGGCCCACTTGCTCTTGTCGTACTTGCGGGTCTCGGGGTTGAAGCCGGCGAACAGGCCATCCTTGAAGGAGAAGTCCTTGCCCACCACATACGGCAGGTTGGTGTAGTTTAAGACGTAATCCTTGAAATAGAGCTTCTTGTCGATGATGTACTTGATAAGGCCGCCCAGGAAGGCGATGTCCGCGCCGGAACGGATATTGGCGAAAATGTCGGCCTTGGTGGAGGTTCTGGTGAACCTCGGGTCAACGTGAATGACCTTGGCGCCCGCGTCCTTGGCCTTCATGACCCATTTGAAGGAAATGGGATGGTTTTCAGCGGCATTGCTGCCCATGATCAACACACAATCACTGTTCTTGAGGTCGATCCAGTGATTCGTCATCGCGCCGCGTCCGAACGACTCTGCCAGAGCCGCAACAGTGGCGCTGTGTCAGATACGGGCCTGATGCTCGATATAGACGAGCCCCATGGCTCTGAGCATGGCTTGATAGATCCAGCATTCCTCGTTGTCCATGGCCGCCGAGCCGCAGGAGCCGATGGCCAGGGTGCGGTTGACTTCCTGATCCTTGGCGTTTTTCAGCTCAAAGGATTCATCGCGGGTCTTTTTGACGCGCTTGGCGATCTCGGTGATCATCCAGTCCCAGGACTTCTCTTCCCACTTATCGCTGCCCGGAGCGCGATACCGCGGCTTCATGATGCGGTCGCTGTTTTCGGCCAGCTGATAGATGGAAGCGCCCTTGGCGCACAGGGCGCCTTCGTTGATCGGATGGTCGGGATCGCCTTCCACATTGATGGCGCGCATGTCCCCGTCCTGGGCCGTATGGACGATCAGGCCGCAGCCGACCGCGCAGTAGCAGCACACGGACGTGGTCTGCTTGGCTTTTTTAATGGCCAGTTCCTCGGCCCGCGCCACGGCGGGCTTCAGATTGAAGCCCAGGCCGCCGAACGCGGTGAACGCCGCCGCCGCGCCCGTGAGCTTGAGAAAGTTTCTGCGATGAAGCTTCATCAACGCCTCCTCAGGTTGCAAGGTTACCTCCCGCGCGTTTCCCGGCTGTACAGCGCCTGGAGCGCGTAGCCGCACAGGACGCGCCGCGTGGGGTTACTGATAAAAAGCGCCTCAGCCGCAACAACGGGCGCGAAGACCAAAGTCAGGGCCGCCGCCCGCTCCATGACCGGGGCGAGATTGAAGCCGAGCCCGCCGAAGGGCCGGCAGCCGCCATCCGGCGCCGTTTGCGAGTCGTCTTGCCGAACCATGCGCGCATCGCCTCGCCGTTTCGGTTTGACTTATGTCATAATTGACATAAGTACCTCAAATTGTTGATTTTATATTTAGGAGAGAGGCGTGGGGGAGGCAAAAAAAAATTCATTGATCAAAGTTTGGCACGAAGGAGCAGAGTTTTTCGAGCAAAAGCGGATAGATATCCTCATTGCGATGGTTGTAGCGAAACTCCAATTCCTTGAGATAGAGCGGAAATCTTCGGGAGGAGACGCCGTTGTAGCGGCGCAGGCGGGTGCGGGCGAAGTTCCAGAAGCTTCCCCGGCGGGAATCCACATAGGCTGTGCGGTCGGCGGCGTCCACGAAGCGGTTTTGCAGCTCGTCTCCGCCGCAGCAGATGAGCGCGTCGTAGCGCTGGTACCGGTCCGTGTAGACGATTTTTCCCATGCGGGTGAGCTTCAGGGAAAAGTTCAGGTTGAAGTGCAGGATATGTTCGGCGTGCATGTTGGGCATGAGGTCGATGAAGACCCAGCCGTTCTTCTCGATGATGCCGAAGACCGGTACGGAGCGCATGGGCTCCTCGGCCCGGGACATGTTGATCTTTCCGCCCTCGAAACCGATGTCCTTGCCCAGGGGGCCGCCCAGGAGCTGGGGGGCGTCGAAACTGCCCGCCGCCAGGGCGAAGCGGATGGCGGTCACGGCCTTGTAGACCGTATTGTAGGTGAGCCTCAGCTGGGAGACCATCTTGTGGGTGGTCAGATCGAGTTCGAACAGTTTGGCGATGCGCAGCCAATCCCGGCAGGACAGGCCGCCCACGTTGATCCAGCGGCCGGTCAGGTCATGGAAGGTGTATTTGCAGGCGCTGCACCGGAAACGCTCGTCGGCCAGGGTGTAGACCTTGGCGTTGCGGCACCGGGGACAGATCCGTTTGCGGCCCTGGCGGCAATGGGAAAGCACGTAGCGCCGGGCGGCGTTTTCCGTCCGGATATGCTTTTCATAATCCACAAGATCCATGCGGGGTCCCGGGATCAGCCGCCGATGGCGGACATGCGTTTCTGGGCGGCCGGACCATTCGCCCGCCGCATCTTGAGGATTTCGTAGCCCCGGGGCTTTTTGGCCAGGGCCTTGACCACCACCCTGCGCAAGGTCTCCTGCCCGAGCTTCGGATGGCGCAAAAGGGGCCGCAGCCGGTATTCGCGGTCCGAGAAAAGGCAGGTCCGAAGCCTGCCGTCCGGGGTGATGCGCAGGCGGTTGCAGGAATCGCAGAAATGGTTGCTCATGGGGGAGATGACCCCGAAGCGGCCGAGCCCGCCCGCAAGCTCGTACATCCTGGCCGGTCCATCGCGCTCGCCCGAGGACACGGGCGTCAACTCCGCGATTTTCGAGGCGTCAGCCAGCATCTCTTCGGCGGACCAGAAGCGTTCCGGAGTCCAGACCGTCTTGCCGCCCATGGGCATGAACTCGATGAAGCGCACGTCCACCGGATTCTTCATGGCCAGGTCCAGAAAGGCGCCGAGCTGATGGTCGTTGACGCCCTTGAGGCCCACGGCGTTGATCTTGAGGCGCGGGCCTTCGGCCAGGACCTCATCGATGGCCGCGCGCACCTCGCGGTAGGCGTCCCGGCCGGTGATGCGCTCGAAAATCGCGGAGTCCAGGGCGTCCAGGGAAAGATTGACGGCCTTGACCCCAAGTTCCTTGAGCGCCTTCGCCTTGCCGCCCAGGAGGACGCCGTTGGTGGTCACCCGCAGATCGAGCCCGGGATGGCGGGCCATGAGGCTTTCCACCAGGAACATGAAATTGCGCCGGGCCAGCGGCTCCCCGCCGGTCAGGCGCACCTTGCCGATGCCGAGCGACACGGCCAGATCGACCAGTTGGATGAGTTCCTCGTAGCGCAGGATGTCCTCATGCGGGATGAAGCGCATTTCCGGGGAGCCGCAATACAGGCAACGCAGGTTGCACCGGTCGGTGATGGACAGCCTCAGGTAGTTGACCGAACGTCCGAAGCCGTCGGTCATGAGGGTCGGGGACGTCATGATACCCGCTCCATTTCACGGGCCTTTTGCAGGTCCATGGGGAAATTGATGTTGAAAAAGGCCCGCGCCTCGGCGGGGTCGGAAGTTCTATAGGGCGCGTGGCAGCGCACGGATTCGGGAAAGATGGCCGACAGCTTGCGCACGTCCCGCGCGAGAGCCTCCTCGAGGCGGGAAACGGCCTCGGCCTCGTAGACCGAGGTCAGGGCTTCAACAAAGCCCGTCTCCTCCTGGCGGAAGGTGGTCATGAGGGTTCCTTCCGGCCGTTTGTCCCGCACGGCCAGGAGCCGGCGCAGGGTCGCCTCGTCCATGAACGGCAAATCGCAGGACACGGCCAGACAGGGCATGCCCGTATGGCGCAGGGCCGTCAGGATGCCGCCCGCGGGCCCCTGGCCCGGCGGGTCGTCCAACAGCCAGGGCAGATCCAGACCGAAGGGCCCGGGATCCCGGCCTGCCACGAGAACGTCCCGGACCACCCGCCGCAAAAGCATGACGGCGTTGGCCAGAAGGTTGCCGCCGAAAAAAAGCAGTCCGGCCTTGTCGCGGCCCAGGCGCCTGCTTTTTCCTCCGGCCAGGACGAGCCCCAGGACGTCGGCGCGGACGTCCGTTCCGGCGTCCGGCGCTTGCGCAATCCTCGTCACCCCACGATACGCTCCTTGGGGTCTGAAAAAATAGTGAAACGGTTCTCGTTTTCCCGGCAAAAGCCGGCCAGGCAAATCCCCGCCGCCCTGGCCAGCTCCACTGTGGCCGTGGTCACGGCGGACCGGCTGACGATGACGGCGAATCCGGCGGCCATGGCCTTTTGCAGCATGCTGGCGGTCACCCGGGCCGAGAGGAATAACGCGTGGCCGGAAAGCCGCGCCCCGTTATTGAGCGCCCAGCCCGCCAGCCGGTCCATGCAGTTGTGGCGGCCGATGTCCTCGGCCCTGGCCACGAAGGACAGGGTCGTAAGATCGGCGGCGGCGGCCCGGTGAAAGCAGCCCGTGCCGTCCCACAGGCCGTCCTCGCGGATGAAGGTCCGCATGAGGGTCAGGACGTCCTCCCGGCGAACGGGGCCCGGGAGCGCGGCGCCCTCTTCCCGGGGCGCAGGCGCCTCGGCCTCGAAACGCAAAGTAAAGGCGTTCCCCTGGCGCGAAACCAGGACCGGACGGCCGAAATCCCGGCCCCATTCCAAAACGGCGTGTCCCAGGGCCAGGGTTTCGAGGTCGATGGGCGCGGCCCAGAGCGCGCGGGAGGGCCCGTTCTCGCAGGTCACGGCCACGCTGACCTCCCTGGCCACGTCGTCCGTGATGGCGGATTCGCGTCCGTCCTTGTATTTGCGGCAGGCCACCTCGGCGGTGGCCGCCCGGCGCAAGGCGTCGATATCCATCAGAACCCCCAGGCGGAAAGCGTGGGCCGGCAGTAGCCGCGATTCTGGGCGGCCAGATCGAGAGCCAGGGATTCGAGATCGTCGAAAATGGGCAGGGATATCCGGTCGAACTGCCTGAAATCCACGGTTTTGATGTATTTCTTGCAGGTATGGCAAAGATGGACCTGATACCCCGGCTCTTCCTCGGCCGTGAAATACTCGAGTTTGCCGAAATCCTCCTCCCCGCAATAGGGACAGCTCAGGCGCTTGGCCCGGTATTCCACATGGCAAAACGAGCAGGTCAGATGGCGCTGGCCCTCTTTTTCCAGGAGCCTGGCGATAAGCGGCGGTGAGCCGCAGACCGGGCAATGGCCGAAATTCCAGGCCCTGTCCCTGGGATAGCCCGCGTAGACCGCCTGGCCCGCGGCTTCCAGGCTGGGGGCCAGGGAGGCCTGGACGAGGAAATTGAGGAGGCGGGGCGCGGCTGGCGTCTTTTCGCCGAACGCGAGAAAATAGGCGTCGTCCCCGGCCAGATAATGGCGAATGGCGGCGGAGAGATCGAGCTCCTTCGCTTCCAGAGCCTGGCGCACGGTCTGGGCCGAAAGGGCCAGTTCGCATTCCGGGGCGGCCGTGAGGTCGAGCAGTTTGCGAAACAGGTCTTCTGCGGCGTCCCGATCGATGGGAAAGCGTTCCCGGTCGAGCATGGGCGCCCCGGCCAGCACCCGCTCGAGGGGCGTCAGGTCGAGGTTTTCGGGCAAAACGAAGGGAAAGGCCGCGGAGGTCTCGGCCTGCAGGGCGGCGGTCTCGGCCACCAGATCGATCAGGGATTCCGGCAGGTAGGGACGTTTTCGCAATGCGCCGATTTTTTTGTTTGTTTTTTCGAGAAGTCGTTTCGTATCAAGGTTCATGATAACTCCTTTGCGCTTGGGGCAACATAATGCAATGCCGGAGAAAACAAAACGAATTGATTATGCATAATTTGACACGACGACAATAATTCCACACCTCGATCATGCTGTTATTATTGACTTATCCTTTTCCTCTTCAGCATGCTATCACGAAGCCCGGAAATGTCAAGACAACTGTAAATTTTATCGTTGTATTCGAGTATGATAACGGAATAATTCAACCAGAATAGTGACTATATCAACGTAAAATTTCATATGTCCGCCTCTTCCGGCTCACCGGACGCCCGGCATGGGACGCCCCCGTCCGCCCCCGTCCGCCCAGCTCCCGCCCATACCGCCCGTCCCGCCGTTTCCGTCCGCCGCGCCCGTCCTTTGCGCCCATTCCGGCAAAGCGGAACGCTTTTCTTTTCCCGCCGCCCCGGATAGCCTTTTGCCGCCAAACGCCATGCGTTTTCCCAGGTCCAGGCCCATGCGCTCGCGCGCCTGAGGCCCTTCCCGAAAAACCCGCGACGCACATTCCGGAGAAAAGGATGACCGATCCCTTCATCGTGGCCGATCTGGCCCTGTACCTGAGCGACGACGGAGAATCCTTCGCCATGGAGGCCAAAAATCCCCAAGGCGAGAGCTTACGCCTTTGCGCACTCACCGAGAACGCGCCCACCCTGGCCGTGGCCCTTTTGCAGAATTTCCAGGGGCAGCTGCCCCGCATGCGCCCCGAACTGCGCGAGAATATCCTGCGCAAGCAGGAACAAATCCAGCTGCACGCCCCGCTTCTGGCTCAGAAAGCCAGGGCGGTCACGGCGCCGGGCGCCCAGGAGGCGGCCATTCTCATGCATCTTGGGGGAACCTTCCTCCAGTTCCGGCTGCCGTTGACGGCGGCGCGGGACCTTCGGGATCAGCTTACGCAGATCGTGGAGGATTAGGCGAAAGGAGGGGAGAGGAAGCCCGGGGCTAGTCCCATTTGGTCTTGTCGTGGACCCCGCGCCGCTGGATCTCCCTGTTCTTGAAGAGGTCGAAATCGAACGAGCGGCCGATGGCCTCGTGCTTGCTGCGCAAAACGGCCCGCACATAGACCGCCAGAGCCAGGCACAGGACCACGCAGATGATGGCGAACAGGATGATGAAAAAAAGCGGATTGGAAAAAAACTCGGACATGCGTCCCCCCGTCCGACCTGAAAGCCGGGATCAAGCCGCTCCAGTATGCGGTTTTCCGGCGCCTCCTGGCAAGACGCGAGTAAAAAAAGGGTTTAAACTTGCCCGGCTGAGCTCGCCTAAACCCTAGAGTTTCCTGGTACCGGGAGGGAGACTCGAACTCCCAAGGCCTTGCGACCGGCGGATTTTGAGTCCGCTGCGTCTACCAATTCCGCCATCCCGGCGTGGAAGACGCTTTGTATGCGAGCCAAGGCCCGGTGTCAAGAACGCGCCCGCTGTTTCCCCCTCTTGTCCTTGGGCCGAAGACCTGTTAGCCCAGCCTTCCCCAACCCACGAAAAACCTGGAGAACGCCCATGCTTCCGACCGGATCATTGGTCAACGCCGCCGCCATCGTGGCCGGAGGCGCCATCGGGCTCGTCCTGCACAATCGGTTTCCCAAGCGCGTGCGCACCATCGTTTTCCAGGCCCTCGGCCTCTCCGTCATCGTCATCGGCCTGCAGATGGCGCTCAAGATGACCCAACCCCTTCTGGTCATCTTCAGCCTGATCATCGGCGGGGTCATCGGCGAATCCATCGACATCGAAAGCCATCTCGAACGCATCGGGGACAGGGTCAAACGCCTGGCCCGCTCCAAGAACAGCATGTTCACCGACGGCCTGGTCACCGCCTCCCTCATTTTCGGCATCGGCTCCATGGCCATCCTCGGCGCGTTCGACGAGGGGCTTCGCGGGGACCCTTCCCTGCTCTACACCAAGGCCATGCTGGACGGCTTCGCCTCCATCGCCCTGGCCTCCACCTACGGCGCGGGCGTCATGCTCTCGAGCGTTCCGATCTTTTTGTACCAGTTTTCCCTGACCCTGGTGGCCAGCGCCGCCCAGCGCTTCTTCACCCCGGAGCTCATCACCCAGCTCACGGCCACGGGCGGCGTGCTCATCCTGGGCATCGGGATCAATCTCCTGGAACTCTTGCGCATCCGCCTCTCGAACCTTCTGCCGTCCCTGGTCATCGTGGTCATTCTGAGCCTCGTGTTTTAGGTGAAAGGAATTTCCGGTCCTTTCTTTACGTAAATCTGAATTTGATCTATAAGCGCGCCGTCATGCATGAACTTTCCATCGCCCAAAATCTCCTGGAGATCATCCGGGAGGAAATGAAGAAACACGGCAAGTCCCGGCTTCTCACCGTCAAGATCAAGCATGGCCGCTTGAGCGCCGTGGTCCCCGAAGCCCTGGACATGGCCTTCACCTCGCTCACCATGGACACGTCCCTGGCCGAGGCGAAGATGGTCATGGAAGCGGTCCCGCTCACCCTCAAATGCTACGCCTGCGGCAAGGAGTTCTCCCCCGAGGATACGGCCCATATTTTCGTCCCCTGCCCCCATTGCGGCGAGGAAATCGGCCATACCGTGGTTTCCGGAAAGGAACTTTTCATCGAATATCTCGAACTGGAATAGGAAGGAGAGTATGAGCGCCACGCAGATTCCCGTCGTCAGAAACATCCTGGAGGCCAACGACCGCATCGCCGGGGAACTCAAGGATTTTTTCAAGGAAAAAGGCATCCTGGTCCTCAACCTGATGAGTTCGCCGGGCGCGGGCAAGACCACGCTTCTGGAACGCACCCTCACGGACCTGCGCGACGAATTCAAGATGGCCGTGGTCGAAGGCGACCTGCAGACCGACAACGACGCCCGCCGCGTGGCCGCCACCGGCGCCCAGGCCGTTCAGATCAACACCGAGGGCGGCTGTCACCTGAACAGCAACATGGTCCGCGAGGCCATAAGAGCCCTGGATCTTGACGGACTCGACATCCTGTTCATCGAAAACGTGGGCAACCTGGTCTGCCCGGCCGAGTTCGACGTGGGCGAGGACCACAAGGTCACCCTCTTGAGCGTCACCGAGGGCGACGACAAGCCGGAGAAATACCCGCTCATGTTCAACATCTCCTCGGCCATGGTCCTCAACAAAACCGATCTCTTGCCCTACGTGGACTTCGACATGGACCGGGCCGCCGGATTCGCCAAGGGCTTCAACGCGAACATCGAAATCTTCCCGGTCTCCTGCCGCAAGCATGAAGGCCTGGACAAATGGTACGACTGGCTGCGCAAGGCCAGGGCCTCCAAAAAGCCGAGCTGAGCGAACGATTCGCCAAACCTGAAAAGCCTCCCCGGAAGTCCGTCCGGGGAGGCTTTTTTGCGGGCTCGTCTCGACTTTTCAACCTGCGCGTAACATGCGCGCATCCGTAGCGTGAGGGCGATCCTTTGCGCTCCGCTCCTTGCTGAAAAACAGCGCATCGTCTTGTTATAGCCCCCGCGCTAGCGTCCCAGGACGTAGGCGAAAATAAGCGGGGCCACGACGGTGGCGTCGGAATTGATCATGAACCTGGGAGTACCGGCGTCCAGCTTGCCCCAGGTGATCTTCTCGTTGGGCGGCGCCCCGGAATAGGAGCCATAGGAGGTCGGGCTGTCGCCGATCTGGGCGAAATAGGCCCAGTAGGGAATGTCCGGGAGCTTCACGTCCTGAATGAGCATGGGAACCACGCAGATGGGGAAATCTCCGGCGATGCCGCCGCCGATCTGGAAAAATCCCACCGGCGCGCCCGCCTTCGTCTGGGAAAGGTACCATCCGGCCAGATGCTCCATGAGTTCGGTGTCCGTGCGAAGTCCGTGGTGGTTGGGGATGTTTCCGCGCATGACCTCGGCGCAGTAGAGATTGCCCAGCGTGCTGTCCGCCGCGCCCGGCGCGAAGATGGGCAGGCCCTTTTCCTTGGCCGCCAGAACCCAGGAATGCTCCCTCGGTATCTGAAAATGCTCCTCCACCCCGGGGCTGTCCAAAAACTGGTACAGGAACTGGTAGGGAAAGCGCGGCTCGCCGCTTGCGGCCGCATCCCGCCAGAAGCCCAGCATGACGCCCTCCACCCGTTGCATGACGCTTTCCGGGATACAGACGTCCGTGACCCGGTTCATGCCGCGCCTGTACAGCGCCTCTTCGTCGGCGGGCGAAAGGTCCGCATAGCCGGGAATCATCTCGTAGCCGTCATGGCTCATGAGGTTGAAGATGTCCTCTTCCAGGTTGGCGCCGGTGCAGCAGATGGCGTGGATCTTGTCCTCGCGGATCATCCGGGCCAGGCCGATGCCCAGCTCCGCCGTGCTCATGGCGCCCGCCATGGCCAGAAACATCTTGCCGCCCCGGGAAAGAAGCGCGCGCCAGGCCTTGGCGGCGTCCAAAGTCTCCCGCGCGTTGAAATGCTTGAACTGCTCTTCCATGAATCGTGAAATCGTCGTCATCTCGCCTCCTCGATAGGCGCGCCGGCGCCGGCCCTGCTATCCGAACGCGTCGAATTCCGCCGCGCGAAGGGCCATTTCCGCGCGCCGGGTAAGCGTCATTCTCGCGGCGTGCGCCGCATTGATGAAAGCGCTCCGATTCGTCTCGCATCGCGCGCGATGTTGCGCGCGGCCGCGCGCTCTCTTGGGCGATGCATAATCACGGCCGAGCCGGGCCGCGGCCTTCCTCACTGCTGTCCCGGCCTTGAGGCCGCACAAGATGTTGCCGTGCTCCATGGTGATCTTCCTGCGCCGGAGGGCGCGTAAAGCGGTTGCAGGACCCAGGCGTAAAAGCGCTGACGAAGCCTACCCTCAGGATTCGCCAAGGTCCAGCCCGGAGAAAACACTGTTGCGGGAAAAGACCCAGACTGGTATTTTCGACTGTTGAACTCGATAACCGGAGGAATGCGTGACCCAGACCGGACGACCCTGGCTTGCCCACTACGACAAGGAAGTCAGCCCAAACATTTCCTACGAAAGCATCCCGCTGTTCGCGCTGCTCGACAGGGCCGCCGCCAGGCATGGTCATGACGTGGCCATCGCCTTCCACAACCTGCGCATCCGCTACGCCAAGCTCAAGGACATGGCCGAAGCCGCGGCCGCCAACCTGAAGGCGGGAGGGCTCGCCAAAGGCGACCGGGTGGCCGTCATGCTGCCCAACTCCCCCCAGACCATCGTCAGTTATTTCGGCATCCTCAAGGCCGGAGGCGTGCCGGTCATGGTCAATCCCCTGTACATGCCCAAGGAGCTGACGGTCATCCTCAAGGACGCCGCGCCAACGGCCATGATCCTCCTTGACCTCCTCTACGACAAGCACAAGGACCTGCTCGCCGCCTCCCCCCTCTCGCGCATCCTGGTCAGCCGTATGAGCGACGGCCTGGCTTTCCCCAAAAACCTGCTCTACCCCTTAAAGGCCAAAAAGGAAGGGAAGTACCCGCACATCCCCTTCGACGACCGCCACCACGACAGGCGGGTTCCTACCCAAGAACTGCGCCGCCTCGATGATCGCCTCGCACGAGAGCCGGCAGCCGGTCAGGCCGGCCTGCACGAGTTCGTCTTCAAGTTTTTCGGCCGCGGCCGGAATTCGGGCGGCCAGCGCCGCCAGCGCGCGGTCCAACGTCGGGGCGAAGGCGAGCGCTTCGCCGTTCCGCTTTACCGCGCGCACGCACACCTGGCGAATCCGCTCGCGGCTCAGGCCGTATTCGCGTCCCAAACTCTCCAAGGTGTAGCCGGCCGAACCGTCCCAGCCGTAG
>CALGYO010000144.1 GCA_937934715.1 uncultured Desulfovibrionaceae bacterium
CACCGAGATCTACACTCTTTCCCTACACGACGCTCTTCCGATCTCGAATGTGGCGATGTCCTTGAAATGTTTGAGCCCCGCCGCGGCGCAGTAGGTGGGAACCGCCAGGGTGTATTTGGCGCCCGGCATGTTGACGGCGTATTTCACGACCGATCCGTCCTTGAAATATTTCTCAGCGATGGTTTCCATGGACGGCATCCAGTTGCCGAGAAAGGCGTCCGCCTCGCCGGTCGCCATGGCCTTGTAGGCGATGGGCACGGAGACCATCACGTTTTCCGCCTCATAGCCGAGGCTTTTCAGAATCGCCACGGCCATGTCCGTCTTGGCGGTCACGCCGGTCCAGCTCACGCTTGCGATCTTGATCTTCCTGGATTGGGCCTGGGCGCTCACAGCTCCCAGAACAAACGCCGTGATTACAACCGCGCAACATACAGTCCGTTTAAGGCCAACAAGCATTACGCCTCCTTGATTGGGGTGAGTGAAAACGGCCCCGCGACCGTCTCGCGCGACCGGGCCAATACGTCTGTGACGCCTGAAGCGTCCGAAGCGCCCAGCCTCGGCTAGGGCTTTTTCCCGAACCAGTTGACCGGTTTTGGGGCGTGGTTTTGGTAGACATGCTTGACCTCGAGATATTCCTCGATGCCTATGCGCCCAAGCTCACGGCCGAGCCCGGACTGCTTGTAGCCGCCCCAGGGCGCCTGGGTGAAGTACACGTTGAAATCATTGACCCAGACCGTGCCGAAACGCAGCCCGCGCGAAACCCGGGCCATGCGGTCCGGGTCGCGGGTCCAGAATCCCGCCGAAAGTCCGTAGATCGTGCTGTTGGCCCGGGAAATGGCCTCCTCCTCGGTCGCGAAGCGTTCCACCGTGATCACCGGCCCGAAGACCTCCTCCTGAACGATGCGCATGCCGTTTTCGCATTCCGTGAACAGGGTGGGCTCAAAGAAGAAGCCCTTGGAGAGACCTGGGTGCGAGGGCCTGGAGCCGCCAAGGACGAGCCTGGCTCCTTCCTTTCGGGCGATGTCCACGTACCTCTCCACCTTGGCCAGGTGTTCGGCCGAGATGAGCGGCCCCATCTCGGTTTGCGGATCAAATCCGTCGCCCAGGCGGATATTGGACATGCGCTCGCGAAGGGCCTCCACGAAATGGTCGTGAATCCCGTCCTGGAGCATGAGCCGCGCCCCGGCCGAGCAGATTTGCCCGGCGTGGAAAAAGACCGCGTTCAGGGCGTAATCCAGGGCCGCGTCGAAGTCCGCGTCGTCGAAAACGATGTTGGGGTTTTTGCCGCCAAGCTCCAGGGCGACCTTTTTCACGTTTCCGGCGGCCGCCCGCATGATGGTCTTGCCCGTGGCGATTCCGCCGGTGAACGAGATGAGGTCCACGTCCGGGCTTTCGGCCAGATGCGCGCCCACGTTCGCGCCCGGACCCAATACCAGATTGACCACGCCGTCCGGATATCCCGCCTCTGCGGCCAGCTCCGTGATCTTGATGGTGGTCAGCGGCGTGATTTCGCTGGGCTTCATGACGATGGCGCACCCGGCGGCCAGCGCGGGGCCCATCTTCCAGGACGCCTGCAGGAGCGGATAGTTCCAGGGGGAAATCTGGCCGCAGACGCCCACGGGCTCGCGCACGAGAAGGCTGGTGGAGTCCGGGTTGGGGGAGGCTATGACCTCGCCCGCGTCCTTGTCGGCCAGTCCCGCGAAATAGCGGAAGATGCCCGCCACGTCGTCCATGTCCCAGCGGGATTCCTCGATGGTCTTGCCCGTATCCAGGGTTTCGAGCCTGGCCAGCTCCTCCTTGTCCCGCTCCACAAGCCCCGCCAGGTCGAAAAGCAGACGGCCGCGCTCCTTGGCGGGCGTTTGGGGCCAGCCTGATGCGTCGAAGGCCTTCCTGGCCGCTGCTACGGCCGCCCTGGCGTCCTCGGCGCCGCCTTCGGCCACGCTGGCGATGGGCGCCTGGTTGTAGGGATTCAGAATGGTCCGCGTTTCTCCGGATATCGCGTCCGTCCACGATCCGTTGATGTACATTTTTCCATGGATCATGACGCCTCCTTCGGCTGCGAATCGTCTGTTTCATGAAAGGGGAGGGGGTCGGGGGCAAGCGGCGTATTGCCGAGAATCAGATCCGCCGCCTTTTCCGCGATCATCATGACCGGGGCGTAGATGTTGCCGTTGGTGACAAAGGGCATGACCGAAGCGTCCACCACCCGCAGGCCGTCGACGCCGTGGACCCGAAGATCCGGGCCGGTCACGGCCATGTCGTGGGTCCCCATGGCGCAGGTGCAGCTCGGGTGGTAGGCGGATTCGCCTTCCCGGGCCACGAAATCGAGGATTTCCTCGCCGGACTGGACGCCATCCCCCGGCGCCAGCTCCTTGCCGCGGTATTCGTCGAAGGCGGGTTGCGTCATGATCTCCCGGGTCTTGCGGATGGCGTTCACCCAGTCCCGGCGCTCCTGTTCGGTGGAGAGGTAGTTGAACAGGATGCTCGGGTATTCGCGCGGATCGGCCGAGCGGATCTTCACCCGGCCGCGCACGTCCGTGTTCATGGGACCCACGTGGACCTGGTAGCCGTGGCCTTCGTTGGGGGCCGAGCCGTCGTAGCGGATGGCGATGGGCAGGAAATGGTACTGAATGTCAGGGTAGGGGACCGTATCGTTGCTGCGGATGAAGCCGCCCGCCTCGAAATGGTTGGTGGCCCCTTCGCCCGTACGCCCGAACAGCCATTTGGCCCCGATCCAGGGCTGCCTGTACCATTTGAGCGCCGGGAACATGCTCACCGGCCGTTTGCAGGCGTACTGGACGTAGAGCTCCAGATGGTCCTGGAGGTTTTCGCCCACCCCGGGCAGATGCCTGACGTGCCTTATCCCGAGCGCCTCAAGGGCCACGGCGTCGCCGATGCCGGAAAGCTGGAGAAGCTGCGGCGAATTGATGGCGCCGCCGCAGGAGATGATCTCCCCGGCGTAGGCCCGGCGCGTTTTTCCCCGCTTGACGTATTCGACGCCCACGGCCCGGTTCTTATGGAACAGGATGCGGGTGGCCAGGCTGCGCAGGCTGATGGTCAGATTGCGGCGGCCTTTCACCGGATGGACGTAGGCCCGGGCGGCGTTCAGGCGTCTTCCGGCGTAGGCCGTCCGGTCGAACTTGCCGAAGCCTTCCTGTTGATAGCCGTTCACGTCGCCGGTCAGCGGATAGCCAGCCTGCTGGACCGCCTGGAAAAAGGCGGTGAAAAGGGGATTGTCGCACTCGGGCGTGGTCAGGCAAAGAGGCCCGGCCGCGCCCTGGTAGGCGCTCGCCCCGGCTGTGTGGTTTTCGTAGCGTTTGAAATAGGGCAGACAGTGGGCGTAGGACCAGTTTTCAAGCCCGTCCTCCCGCGCCCATTTCTCGTAGTCCATGGCGTTGCCGCGAATGTGGATCATGCCGTTGATGCAGCTCGATCCGCCGATCACCTTGCCGCGCGGCTGATAGATCCTGCGGTTATGCATGTAGGGCTCGGGGTCGGACTCGTACCGCCAATTATAGCGCTTTCCCGCCAGGGGGTAGGTCAGGGCGGCGGGCATGTGGATGCGGAAATCAAACGTCCAGTCCGGGCCGCCCGCTTCCAGGACCAGAACCTTGTTTTTGGGGTTGGCGCTGAGCCTGTTGGCCAGAACGGAGCCGGCCGAACCGCCTCCAGCGATGATGTAGTCGTACTGCTTCATGCGTTATCGTCCTCGTAACGGTCTTCTAGGGTTTCCGGGAAAAACGGCTGATCGGCGGCGAGGGCGACGTGTCCACGCTCCTCGAAGCGCCGGCGCAAAAGCACGTAGTGGTAGCCGATGAAGGACAGGGCGCGGGTAAGATCGCCTTTTGCGATGGCCCTTGCCGTGTCGCTCCAGTTTGAGGCGGCTTCCTTCCGGTAGGCCGGATCTTCGTACAGGGTGAAATCATTGGAGCTGAACCCCATCTGCAGGGCGCGCATGACCCATTCGAACACGGGGTTCTGGGCCAGTCCCGCCAGCATGACGTTGAGCTTGCGGTCGAGTTCGCTCACGGCCGCAAGGTCCGGCGAATCCTCGTGGAGCATGCGCTCCAGAACCATGGCCTGTTCGAGCAGGACCTCCTTGTCCGCACGCGCGCCATGGGACACGGCCAGGGCGGTGATGTCCCGGTCGATGCATTCGCGGAACTCGATGAGCTTCATGGGGTCCACGGGCTGCTGCTTGAGGAAGAGCGCCAGAGATTCCGAGACGGCGGCCACTTCCAGCTTGCGCACGTAGGCGCCGCCCTTGACCCCCTTGCGCGCTTCCAGCAGCCCTTTTTGCTGGAGCCTTTTCAAGGCTTCGCGGATGACGCCGCGTCCCACGGAAAAAAGGGCCTGCATGTCGCGCTCGCTGGGCAGGCGTTCGCCCGGGAGCAGCCTGCCGTCCAGGATGGCCGCTTCGATCTGCAAGACGATTTCCTCGCTGGCCCGGCCGATGGAAACGGGGAAAAAAAGACCTTCGGGAGTGGGATGGGCGTTCAATGGTAGTACCTTTGTAAAAATTTTTTCTCTGTTTCTTGGGGTTGATCACGGTAACTGGACTGATTGATAAACGAATTGACCATTAGTGATGAGTGTGAACGCTGAATGGTATGACCATTTGGTGGCGCCTTTTCCCCCCCCTGTCAAGGCGGGGCGGCTTTGGGATGCGCGGCGGGGTGTCTGACGGCGGGAAGAGGCTTTTCCCGGAAACAAGCCGGGAGGAAGGTGGAGCGCCTGGCAAGTCCTGTCCGGGGGGCGGTTCATAAGACCTCGCCATTGCTGGAACGTCTGGGCGGACCTGCCCGCGCATTGACGATCACCGGTAAAGGCCTTATTTATCGTTTCCCTTTTTGTAACCGCGCGGGCTTATTTTCTCGAAGCCCGGCCAACTCCCGCTCAGCGAGGTGAACGCGTTGGCTCCCGCCCTTATCGACAAGAGTTTTCATGACTTTTTCGTGAAACGTGACCGGGAGGCCTGCACCAACTGCAAGGCCTGCATCAAGCAATGCTCCTACGGCGTCCACTTCTGGGACGAGGAGGCGAAACGCGTACGGCACGACAGCGTAAAATGCGTGGGCTGCCGGCGCTGCGAAGCCTATTGCCCGGAGCAGGCGCTTCTCATCCAGGAAAAGCCCTCCCAGTTCAGGCCCAACCATCTGTGGCGGCCGGTCTTCATCAAGAACATCTACAAACAGGCGGCTACCGGCGGCGTGCTGCTCGCGGGCATGGGCAGCCCGGTGGACATCCCCATCTATTTCGACCGGCTGCTTCTGGACGCGAGCCAGGTGACCAACCCGTCCATCGACCCCTTGCGCGAACCCATGGAGCTGCGCACGTATCTCGGCGAAAAGCCCGACAGGCTGGAATTCGTCCGCACGCCCGAGGGGCTTTCGGTGAAAACGCCCCTGGCGCCCCAGCTTCCTTTGGATGTCCCCATCATGTTCGCGGCCATGTCCTTCGGCGCCATCAATTTCAATCTGCACGAAGCCATGGCCATGGCCGCCGAGGAAACCGGGACCATGTACAACACGGGGGAGGGCGGCCTGCACGCGTCCCTGTATAAGTACGGGAAAAACACCATCGTCCAGGTGGCTTCCGGCCGCTTCGGCGTGCACAAGGACTACCTGAAGGCCGGGGCGGGCATTGAGATCAAGATCGGCCAGGGCGCCAAACCCGGCATCGGCGGCCACCTGCCCGGCGAGAAGATCAACGAACAGGTTTCCGAAACCCGCATGATTCCGCTCGGGTCCGACGCCATCTCCCCGGCGCCCCATCACGATATCTATTCCATCGAGGACCTGCACCAGCTCATCTACGCCCTGAAGGAAGCCAGCGAGTACAAGGTCCCGGTCAGCGTCAAGATCGCGGCCGTGCACAACGTGGCCGCCATCGCCTCGGGCGTGGTCCGGGCGGGCGCGGACATCGTGACCGTGGACGGCATGCGCGGCGGCACGGGCGCCGCGCCCGCCATGATCCGCGACAACGTGGGCATCCCCATCGAGCTGGCGCTGGCCGCCATCGACCAGCGCCTGCGCGACGAGGGCATCCGGCATCAGGCCTCCATCGTGGCCGCCGGAGGCATCCGGTGCAGCGCGGACGCCGTCAAGGCCATCGCTCTCGGCGCGGACGCCGTGGCCATCGGCACGGCGGCCCTTCTTGCCGTGGGCTGCACCCTGTGCGGCCGGTGCTACACGGGCAAATGCCCCTGGGGCATCGCCACCAACGCTCCGGAGCTGGCCAAGCGGCAAAACCCCAAGACCGCGGCCAAGAAGCTCGTGAATCTCATCCACGCCTGGAGCCACGAGATCCAGGAAATGCTCGGAGGCATGGGGCTCAATTCCATCGAAAGCCTGCGCGGCAACCGCGACAAGCTGCGGGCCGTGGGGCTGTCTTCCATGGAAATGGAGATACTTGGCGTCAAGCACGCCGGACGTTAACCGCCGTCCGCGCTTACAACGCCTTCGGGCGGACCCCGGCGGACGCGCCGGACGAGGACAAGTACGCATGAAAGCGCCGCAAAGGTATTTTGATTTTGAAAAGGACATCTCGGGTTGCGGGGTGTTCGGGGTCATTGACCGCAAGAGGAATCTCATCCCCGGGAGCATGCCCATCTCGGCCATGTGCTCCATGCACGATCGGGGAAACGGCCTGGGCGGCGGTTTCGCGGCCTATGGCATCTATCCGCATCATGCGGACAAATACGCCTTCCACATCATGGCCGACGACCAGGCTTCCCTGGACGCGGCCGAGACGATCTTAAAGGATCACTTTAATGTCCACGCGGCCCAGCCCATCCCCACCCGCAAGGTCATGGCCATCAAGAATCCGCCCATCGTCTGGCGCTATTTCGTGACCACGACCGGCAAGCGCCGCCCGCGCTGGAAGGAGCTCAGCGAAGAGGACTACGTGGTGGCCGTGGTCATGTTCATCAACAAGCACACCGGCGCCTTCGTCTTTTCCAGCGGCAAGAACATGGGCGCCTTCAAAGGCGTGGGCTTTCCCGAGGACATCGCGGACTTTTTCCGGCTGGACGAATACAGCGCCTACATCTGGACCGGCCACAACCGTTTTCCGACCAACACCCCGGGCTGGTGGGGCGGGGCCCATCCCTTCACCATCCTGGACTGGTCCATCGTGCACAATGGCGAAATCTCCTCCTACGGCATCAACATGCGCTATCTGTGCGAGCATGACTACGAGTGCACGCTCATGACCGACACGGAGGTGGTGGCCTACCTGCTCGACCTGCTCATCCGGAAACACGGGCTGACCAAGCGCGAGGCCAGCTGGGTCTTCGCGCCTCCCTTCTGGGACGAGATCGACCGCATGCCCGAGGAACAAAAACGCGCCTTTACCGCGCTGCGCATGACCTACGGTTCGGCGCTTTTAAACGGCCCCTTCGCCATCCTGGTGGCGGACTCCAATTCGCTCATGGGCCTCAACGACAGGATCAAGCTGCGGCCGCTGGTGGCGGCCGAAGCCGGAGACATGACCTTCATGTCGAGCGAGGAGAGTTCCATCCGGGTGGTCTGCCCGCAACTGGACAAGGTGTTCGCCCCCAAGGCGGGCGAGCCGTTCATCGTGGAGGTCGAGGCCTAGCCATGGAAAAACGCATCATCGACGCCCAAGGGGTCTATTACCGGGAGCTCAACCAGCAGGTGCGCGAGGCCGCGGCCGCGGGGACGAAATCCTTCGAGATCGTCAACGTCAACGGGCAGCGCTACATCGCCTCGGCCCTGGAAGGGGATATCCATTTCATCCTGCGTGGGGTTCCCGGCCAGGATCTGGCCGCCTTCATGCGCGGGCCCAGCATCCGCGTGGAGGGCAACGCCCAGGACGGCGTGGGCAACACCATGGATGAGGGGCATATCGCCGTGAACGGCATGGCCGGGGACGTCATCGGCTACGCCATGCGGGGCGGAACCATCTACGTGAAGGAAGACGTGGGCTACCGGGTGGGCATCCACATGAAGGCCTACAAGGAGAAATTTCCGGTGATCGTGGCCGGGGGCAAGGCCGGGGACTTTCTCGGCGAATATATGGCGGGCGGCGCCATCATCCTGCTCGGCATGTTCACCGGCAAGCCGGACGCGCCCATCGCCGGACGGACCCTGGGCGCGGGCATGCACGGCGGGGCCATCTACATCCGGGGTGGAGTGGACGAACGGCTCCTCGGACCCGGGCTTCACGCCGAACCTGCGGACCAGGCGGACATGAACCTGATAAAAATGCACGCGCAAGCCTTTGCAAACGAATTTGCTCTTGACGCGGCGTCGATTTTATCCCAACCATTCGTCCGGGTGAAACCTTTTTCGCACAGGCCGTACGGCAACATGTACGTGCCTACTTAGACGAAACCACGCGTAGCAAACCCCATTCGGAGGAAGCATGTTTTTTGAGAGCGTAGCCCATGCCATGGGCGCCGCGCCGGGCGCGGATGGCGCAGGCGCCGGGGGCGGGATCCAGGCCATGATCCCCCTGATCCTTATGTTCGTGATCTTCTATTTCCTGCTCATTCGCCCCCAGCAGAAAAAGGCCAAACAGCACAAGGAACTTCTGGCCGGTCTGAAAAAAGGCGACAACATCATCACCAACGGCGGCATCTACGGCCGCATCGTCTCGGTCAACGGCGACGTGATCTCCATCGATCTGGGCAACAACGTGGTGGTCAAGATCAATCGCGGCTTCGTGGCCAACACCGCTCAGGACGGCCCGAAGATCGAAGGCAAGACCAAAGACAAAGATAAAGACAAAGACAAGGACAACGGCTAGATAACGGCGAAACGTCTTTTCGGCGTTTCGTCCAGGGTCGAAGGAACGCGAAGGGCGGCCCGGCTGGGCCGGCCCTTCGTTTTTTACGCAGAGACTTCCGCGCGGCGGCGGCTCGCTCGCCGTCCGCAAACCGTCCGGAAGTCGTAAGGAGATGGGGCTTACCATGGCTCAAAGCTTACGTTGGCGCATCATTGTGATCGTGGTCGTCGCTTTTTTGGGAGTGATCTACATGCTCCCTTCCTTTCCGGCGGTGAAGGATTCCGGGCTCGGCAAGGCGTTGCCCAATGACGAAATCAATCTGGGCCTGGATCTGAAGGGCGGCATCCATCTTACCCTGGGCGTGGACGTGGACAAGGCCGTGATCAACGCCTTGGGGCAGGCCGGCACGGATATCCGGGATCTGGCCAGGGAGGAGAACATCGTCCTTTTGAAGCCCGTGGTCACGGATCAGAAGGACCTGGAGTTCGTCCTGGTGAAGCCCGAGCAGCGCGAACAGCTGGAAACCATGCTCAAGGATCGCTACAGCGCCCTTGAGATCGTCAACGCCGAGACCGTGGACGGCGGCAAGGTGAAGTATACCCTGCAATTCACTCCCAAGTATCGCGCCGAGCTCGACAAGCAGACCCTGGACCAGGCCGTCAAGACCATCCGCAACCGCATCGACGAATTCGGCGTGGCCGAACCGGACATCCGCAAACAGGCGGACAACCGCATTCAGGTCCAGCTTCCCGGCCTGCAGGACCCCGACCGGGCCATCAAGATCATCGGCAAGACCGCCCACCTGGAATTCAAGCTGGTGGACGACGATGTGGACCTGGAAAAGGCGCAAAAGGGCGTGCTGCCTCCCGGCCGCGAACTGACCGCCATGCGCTACCGCAATCCCGACGGCAGCTACCTGGAACGGCCCATCGCCGTGCGCTCCGAAGCCGCCATGACCGGCCAGGAAATTTCCAACGCCACCGTCAATTTCGACAGCAACAACATGCCCTACGTGTCGCTCAACTTCACCCCCCACGGCGCGCGCCTGTTTGAGCGCCTGACCGGCGAGAACGTGAAGAAGAAACTGGCCATCGTGCTCGACGGCAAGGTCTATTCCGCGCCGGTCATCCAAGAGAAGATCAGCGGCGGCCGCGCCAGCATCAACGGCCGGTTCACCACGGACGAGGCCAAGGACCTGGCCATCGTGCTGCGCGCGGGCGCGCTTCCCGCCCCGGTCACCATCCTGGAGCAGCGCAGCGTCGGTCCCTCCCTGGGACAGGAGTCCATCGACA
>CALGYO010000145.1 GCA_937934715.1 uncultured Desulfovibrionaceae bacterium
GACCACCGAGATCTACACTCTTTCCCTACACGACGCTCTTCCGATCTTCCGAGGCCTGGTAGCCGCCGAATCCCAGGCACAGGGTGTTGGGCAGGCGCGCGGCCTTGTCGCTGTGCACACGGATATCCAGGTTGAGGCGGGACAGCCCGCCCGCGAGATAGTCGCCGATCTCCCGTTGCCGGGCGGCTTCCGCGTTCACGTCCTCGGCCGCCATGGCGCAGGCCTCGCCGAGAGCGGCCATGTAGGCGGTGTTTTCCGTGCCGGATCGCATTCCCCGCTCCTGGCCGCCGCCCGCCAGAAGGGGCGGCAGGCTGAGCCCTTTTCTCACGTACAGGGCGCCCACGCCCTTGGGGGCGTAGAGCTTGTGCCCGGCGATGGTCAAAAAATCCACGCCCAGCGCGTCCACATCCACCGGAATCTTGCCCACGGCCTGGGAGGCGTCCGTGTGGACGAGAGCCCCGCGTTCCCGCGCTTTTCGCGCGATTTCGGCCACGGGCTGAATGGCGCCGGTCTCGTTGTTGGCCAGCATGACGCTGACCAGGCGGGCGCCCGGGGTCATTTCGCGCAGGACCGCGTCCGGGTCCGCGACGCCCTGGCCGTCCACCGGGGCGATGGATGCGCCCACGCCTCGTCCCGCCAGTTCCCTGGCGGGCATGAGGATGGCCGGGTGCTCGATGGCCGTGGTCACGAGATGGCCGGTGAAATCGGAAAACACGCCTCTTAAGACCATGTTGTTCGATTCCGTGGCGCAGGAGGTGAAGACGATCTCTTCGGGCGCGGCGCCGATGAGCGCCGCCACCCGCTCCCTGGCCGCGTCCACGGCCTTTTTGGCCTCATAGCCGAAGACGTGGCCGCTGCCGGGATTGCCGAAGCGGTCGGTGAAAAAAGGACGCATGGCCTCGAAAACGCGGGGCGCCACGGGGGTGGTGGCGTTGTAGTCGAAATAGAGGGGCTTCATGGGCTTGCCTTTACAACGGTCGAAAAATTCGTAATTGATGAGAAACGCGCACGCCGCGCGTATCACAATCCGGGAGTTTCATCCAGTCCATGGAAGACGGTAGTCGCCATTCACGTTTCTTGTCCCTGTATTTCACGCACGCATTTCACGGAAGGGGAGGCTCGCGCCGCCCCGGCTTCCCTGATGCCAAAGCCTGGAGGACGCCATGCTGGCGTTGATCCTGTCCGTATCCCTGGCCATCCTCATCTCCGCCTTCTGCTCGCTCAGCGAAGCCGCTTTGTATTCGGTTTCCTGGAGCTTTCTCGAGCGGATGCGCAAGGAGAAAGGCAAGACCGGTGAGATCCTCTTCAATCTGCGCTCCAACGTAGAACGGCCCATCACGGCCATCCTGACGCTCAACACCCTGGCCAACACCGCGGGCGCGGCCGTAGCGGGCGCGGCGGCCGTGGCCGTGTACGGGCCGGAATACCTGTGGCTTTTCACCCTGCTTTTCACCGCCCTGGTTTTGGTCTTCGGCGAGATTTTTCCCAAGACCGTCGGGGTGGTCTACAACCGGGCCATCGTGGGCCCCATCGCCAAGCCGCTTCTTTTCCTCATGTACGCCCTGGCGCCCGTGATCTGGGTGGGCGGCAGGCTGGCCCGGCTCGTGCGGCCCAAACGGGCGGCGCCGCTTTCCACGGAAGACGACCTGCGGGCCGTGGTCACCTTGACCCGCCGGGAAGGCGTAATCAAGCCCTATGAGGAGATGTCCATCAAGAACATCCTCTCCCTGGACCGCAAGACCGTGTCCGACATCATGACACCGCGCACGGTGGTCTTTTCCCTGCCCGCCCAGATGACCGTGCGCGAGGCTAGGGAAATCCGCAACGTCTGGCCCCACAGCCGCATGCCGGTCTACGACCACGAGGACTCCGAGGATGTGGTGGGCGTCGTGTACCGGCGCGAAATGCTGGAAGCGCTGGCCAACGACCAGGACGACCTGCGGATGCACGACCTCATGAAGCCGGTGCGGTTCGTGCTGGAAACCATGACCCTCGACCGGCTGCTCGTGAAGTTTCTGGAATCGCGCACCCATTTGTTCGTGGTGCTGGACGAGTACGGCGGGGTGGCCGGGGTGGTCAGTCTGGAGGACGTGCTGGAAGAGATTTTGGGAAAGGAAATCGTTGACGAGACCGACCAGGTTGCTGATATGAGAGAGCTGGCTCGCTCGCGGCGCGAGAAGCTTTTGGAAGGGCTGTCCGCCGCCGCCGAGAAATAAGCCTTTGCCAAGCGTTTTACGGGAGCTTGATCCTTATGCCCAAAAAAAATAGCAAATCCATATACATCTTCGCCCTGGTCCTGTTCGTTTCCGGTCTCGGCTACCTCGTCTATTCGGGCCTCGGGGAGAATTCCTCCTATTTCCTGAATGTTTCCGAAGCGCTTGCCATGCCGAAGGAGGACCTGCGCAAGGCCAGGCTGTTCGGCACGGTCTCGGAGCAAAATCTCAAGGCGGCCCAGGGCGCCCTGGGCGTGGCCTTTACCCTGGTGGACAAGGACAACGCGCAACGAACCATTCAGGTGGATTACAAGGGCGCCGTGCCCGACACCTTCAAGCCGGGCGTGGAAGTGATAGTCGAAGGAGGCGTCGATCCCGCCACCGGCGTTTTCGGGGCCAATACCCTCATGACCAAATGCCCCTCCAAGTACCAGAAGGAAAACAGGGGCTGATCGGCCCCTCCGATTCGTTCCCGGCCGCGACTTCCCGCGGCGCGACATTTCCAAGGAGCCGGAATGCAGTATACAGCCTATTGGGCGCTTCTCGCGTCACTTTTGGCGGCGCTTGTCTTGTGCGCGATGTCCGTCATGGGCGCCTGGCGCAAGGACGCCTCGCGTCTTGACTGGATCGAGACGGGCCACGTCCTTTTGACCGCACTGGTCCTGGGGGCCTGCGTCATCCTGACCATCGCCTTGTGGACCAGGGATTTCTCCTTCAAGTACGTTGCGGACTACACCGACTCCTTCCTGCCGCTGTTCTACGCCGTGACGGCCTTCTGGGCCGGACAGGAGGGCTCGCTCCTTTTCTGGATGTTCCTTTTGGCCATCGCCGGAACGGCCTTCGCCAGAACCAGGGCCTACAAATCCCTGTCTCCTGAAACAAGGCTCTTCTTCTGGGTGTTCTACATCGGGATCGAAGCCTTTTTCCTGTTGCTGCTCACCGGGCCGAGCAACCCTTTTTTGACCCTGTCTCCGGCCCCGGCGGACGGTCGCGGCCTCAATCCGCTCCTGCGCAACCCGGGCATGATCTTCCACCCGCCTCTTCTTTTCATGGGCTACGCCGGGTTTTCCATTCCCTGCTGTCTGGCTCTGGCCGCCTGGCTTGCGGGAGAGCGCCAGTCCTGGATCGCGGCGGCCAGGAATTTCACCCTGCTTTCCTGGATATTCCTCACAGCGGGCATCGCGCTGGGCGGCTGGTGGTCCTACATGGAGCTCGGCTGGGGCGGCTACTGGGCCTGGGACCCGGTTGAGAACGCCTCCCTCATCCCCTGGCTCGTGGGCACGGCCTTCATCCACACGGCGCTCATCGAGACCCGTCGCAAGTCCCTGCCCAAGACCAACGTGTTTCTCGTTTCCCTGACGCTCATCAGCGCCTTTTTCGCCACCTATCTCGTGCGCAGCGGGGTGGTGGAATCCCTGCACGCCTTCGGCGAAGGCGGGGTGTCCCGTCCGCTTCTCCTGTTCGTGCTTTTCAGCCTGGCGCTTACCCTGGCCGTGCTCTTTTCCGGATCGCAACACCGCGAACCGGCCCGCCCCATGGGCTCCCTGGCCAGCCTGCCGGGCCTGCTGCTGGTTCTGGCCTGGCTGCTTCTGGCCCTGGCCCTGGTGGTGGCCATGGGCACCATGTGGCCGGTATTGAGCCAGCTGTGGAGCGCCAAATCCCAGGGCCTGGACGCCGGATTCTACAACCGGGTCTGCAACCCCATGTTCGCGGTGATCGCGGTCCTGGTGGCCTTTTGCCCCTGGTTCAGCTGGGGCGAGGGCGTGCGCAAGCCGAAAATGGCTCTGGCGACGGCCGCCGTCTTTCTGGGACTGGCCGCCGCCCTCTACGTCTCGGGCGTGAAGCGGCCGGAAGCGCTTTTGGCCGCGGCGGGCGGTCTGGCCGCGCTGTTCAGCGTGATCCTTCTTTTCATCACGGACCAGGCCGCCAGAAGCCCCAAGGGCGCCCTGGCCTCCTATCTCACCCACGCCGGGCTGGCCCTGGTCATGCTGGGCGTGGCCATCTCCGGCCCCTACCAGACGGTCAAGGAAGCCTTTTTGAACCCCGGCCACGACGTGAGTTTCGGGGACTACAAGCTCATCTACGAGAACCTGACCGAGGAGCGCGGCGAAGCCATGGCCGTGGCCACGGCGGTGATCAAGGTGGAGAAGGACGGCAAGCCGTACGGGACGCTTCGGCCCGAGCGGCGCGCCTACCGCCATTTCGACCAGCCCTTCGCCGAGGTCTCCACCATCCCGAGCCTGGGGGACGAACTGTACGCCACGCTCTTGAGCTTCACCGAGGAGAAATCCATCAGCGTCAAGGTGAGCGTCAATCCGCTGGTCAACTGGATCTGGATCGGCTCGACCATCATGTGCCTGGCCGCGTTCATCGGCTTGCGGCGCTTCAAGGTCCGCAAGGCCGGTGACGCCGGGGACGGCGGGGAGTCCGGGCGGGCGTAGCGGCGCGGGCCGAGGGCCGGCCGCGCGCGATGCGCGACCCGCCCCCTCGAAGAGGGAGACGCGGTCGCGGAAAACATGAACGCATCCATCCGCTTTTTCGGAAAACGAGCGTCCTGATTGCAGGGAAGGCCGCGTCCGGGATCCTGGCGGCCGGGCGCCAAGGAGCGCGATACGAGGGTATGGGAGACGCATTGACTACGCATCGAACGCCGTCCGGGGCCGGTGAAGGTTCGGGAGCCGGGGCGCTTCTCGAGCTTCGCGGCGTGGGCAAATTCTACGGCGAGAAACCGGTTCTGAAAAAGATCAGCCTGAACGTGGAAGCCGGAAGGGCGCTCATGATCGTGGGCGTCAACGGCGCGGGAAAATCCACGCTGCTTTCGCTCATGTCCGGCCTCGCGCGTCCTTCCTTCGGCGAAATCCGCCGCCGGGCCGAGCCCGGAGAAATCGGCTATCTCGGTCACAAGACCTTTTTATACCCCAGGCTCACCGCCATGGAGAACCTCCTGTTCTGGGCCAGGATGTCCGGGACGGGGCTTGGCGAGAAGGCCTGCCGCGAGGCCCTGGAACGGGTGGGGCTGACCCGGGCGGCCGGGGAGCGGGCGGGAGCCTTTTCCCGGGGCATGTCCCAGCGGCTCAACCTGGCCCGGGTCTTTCTGCAGTCCCCGAAGCTGCTGCTTCTGGACGAGCCCGGCTCGGGCCTGGACGCCCGGTCGGCGGCCGCCCTGCGTCAGGAGATCGCCGAAGCCGGACGCCGGGGGGCCGGGGTGGTCTTCGTCAGCCACGACCTGCGCGCCGACCTCCCCCTGGCCGATACGGTCCTTTATCTGGACAAGGCCCGGGCCTCCTACTGCGGACCGGCGGGCGCCTTCGACCCCAGCGTCCTTTCAGGGGAATGCGCATGTTGAAAGCCGCCCTGGTCATGGCCGCCAAGGACTTGCGGCTCACCTTGTCCGGCGCCCAGGGACTGGTCCAGACCATCCTTCTGGGGCTGCTTCTCATCTTCGTGTTCAGCCTGTCCCGCAATCCCGGCGAGCTGGTTCCGGAGCTTGCCGCCTCGGCCATCTTCTGGCTTTCCAGCGCCTTCGGCCAGGTGCTCATCTTCAACGCCCTCTATTCCCTGGAAGAGGAGAGCGGGGCGCGCTACGGGCTGATCATGTCGCCTTGCCCGCTTCAGGCCGTGTGGCTCGGCAAGGCGCTCGCCGGTTTCATTTTGCTTTTTTGCTGCCAGATGGTATTCGCTCCCGCTGTGGCGGCTTTTTTGGGACAGCGCCTGGCGGGCTCGCCGCTCGCCGCGCTTTTGGCCGTGGCCTGCGTGGATTGGGGACTGGCCGTTCTGGGCTCGCTTTTGGGCGCGCTCTCCGCCGGCAGGGGCTCGCGCGAATCGCTTTTGACCGTGATTCTCTTCCCGCTCCTCATTCCCGCGCTTCTGGCCGGGATTCGGCTGCTCGAGGGCGCGCTGTCGGGAGAAACCGGCGGCATGAGCGTCTGGGCGGGCTCGGCCCTGGCTTTCGACGCTGTCTTCACCGCCGCCGGACTGGTCCTTTTTCCCTTCCTGTACACGGGAGAGGAGTGAAGCCGATGACGTTGGCCCTGATTGGCCTTGCGGCCGTTTTTTTGTGCATCAGCCAGTATCTGGTCTGGTTCTACGCCCCCATAGAGATGACCATGGGGATCGTGCAGAAGATTTTCTACGCCCACATGCCCATGGCCTTGTGGTCGATGGTCAGCTTTTTCGTGGTGTTTCTCGCCAGCGTGCTTTTTCTCGCGAAACGCGATCTGAAATGGGACCGTCTGGCCGGGGCCGCCGCCGAAATCGGCGTGCTTTTAAGCGCCCTGGCCCTCATCACCGGCTCCCTGTGGGCCCGGCCCATGTGGAACGTCTGGTGGACCTGGGACCCCAGGCTCACCACCACGCTCATCATGTGGTTCGTGTACATGGCCTATCTGCTCCTGCGGGCCTCGGATCTTGGGGCCGAGCGCAAGCCTTTGGTCTGCGCCGCGCTCGGGGTGGTGGCCTTCCTGGACGTTCCCCTGGTTTTTTTGTCCGCCCGCTATTGGCGCAGCATCCATCCCTCGGTCTTCGCCTCGCAGGGAGGCGGCCTTGAGCCCGAAATGTGGACAACGGTCCTTTTTTGCCTGGCGGCCTGGGGGTTTTTGTGGGCGGCCCTTCTGCGCATACGGACCCGGCAACTGGAGCTGACGGCCCGGGCGGGACGCCTGGCGGCCGATATGGCTCTTGACGACATGTGAGGAAACGATGACCAACGAAACATACCTGTTCGCGGCCAATGTGGCCGTCTTTCTCGGCGCCTGCGGCTATCTGCTCTTTCTGGGCGCGGCCCAGAAACGGCTGGCCGCCAAAATCGCCAGACTGGAGATGATGCGTGACGACGGCGAATAAACATACCGGCGCTTCGGACGCCGGCCGCAAGGCCGTGCTGGGGCTCATGGCCCTGGGGCTCGCGGCCATGTTCGCCGCCTCCTTCCTCTACCGCATGGAGCATCCCTCTCTGACAGAGCGGGTGGAGCGCCCGGCGGGCATGGAGGCCATGGGCGGGAACGGGGGAGCCATGACCGGCCCCATGAAGGAGATCATGGAGCTCATGCAGGCCATGCAGGGGGACCCCGACAACGTGGGCCTGCTTTTGCGCGCGGCCGAGCAATTCATGATGATGGGCGCCTGGGACCGGGCCATGGTCTTCCTGGACAAGGCCGGGAGCATCGAGCCGGAAAACGCCCAGGTCCTGAACGATCAGGGCATCATTTTGTACAATCTGCAAAAGCCCGAAGAGTCGCTGGCCAAGTTCGAAAAGCTGCTGGCCAGAAATCCGGACGATTACCGGGCCCGGTACAACATGGGGCTGCTTTACAAATACGCGTTGAAAGACCCTGAAAAGGCGAAGGAATGCTTCGCGGCGGTCATCGATTCGCCCTCGGCCGACGAGAAGGCCAAGGCGGGCGCTCGCGAAGAATTGTCAAAGACAGGCGAGTAGCTCCGCATTACGGATTGCTTTTTTTGTCGAAATGAGCGAAAAATTCAGGCTTCGGGCGAAAGGGCCTTCCGGCCTTTTCTCGAAGGAAACGACAGCGTCGTGTGGAGCTGGAATCGCGATCATTTCAAAAGGGTAACCGTAACAACTGGAGAAGGAGGTCGTTCATGATCGGCAAAGGTTTGAAGGTCGCCGCGATCACGCTGGCCGCAGTGGGGCTTTTTTTCGGCGCTTCCGCGGGGAACGCCCAGGCTGAAGACGTCATCAAAATCGCCGTGGCCTCGCCGTTCACCGGCAAATTGGCCGGATACGGCGACAACGTGAAAGCCGGCGTGGCCATGAAAGTGGACGAAGTGAACGTCGCCGGAGGCGTGAACGGCAAGAAGATCGAGCCCGTCTACATGGACGAGCAGTGCGAGCCCCGCGAGGCGGCCACCGTCTCCACCAAGATCGCCAATGACGACGAGCTGGTCGGCATCGTGGGCCACCTGTGCTCCTCCGCCCACCTGGCCGCCCTGCCCACCTACGTGCGCGAAGGCGTGGCCGCCATCACCCCGACGGCCACCAACGTGTCCATCACCGACAAGAACAAGGACGAGGACGGCAAGGTCTGGTCCTTCCGCAACGTGTACCGCGACGATTTCCAGGGCAAGTTCCTGGCCGACTACGCCCAGAAGGTCATGGGCCTCAAGAAAGTGGCCGTGTTCTATGAGAACAACGACTACGGCATCGGTCTGAAGGACGCCTTCGTGAACGAAGCCAAGGACATCGGTCTGGATATCGTGGGCGAGGAAGCCTACAAGAGCGGCGACCAGGATTTCACCCCGCAGCTCACCAAGTTCAAGGGCGACAAGCCTGACGCCCTGTTCATCGCCGGGTATTACAACGAAGGCGCGCTCATCGCCGACCAGGCCAAGAAGGTCGGTCTGGACGTGCCCAAGTTCGGCGCGGACGGCCTGGACAACGCCGACTACATCACCCTGGCCGGCGCCGCCGCCGACAACACCTACCTGACCGCCCCCTTCCTGTCCGACAGCGCGGGCCCCGAAGCCAAGAAGTTCATCGACGGCTTCAAGGCCAAATACGGCCGCGAGGTTGACTGGATGAGCGCGAACGCGTACGACGCCGCCGGGATGCTGATCGACGCCATCGCCAAGGCCGGTCCGGACCGCGCCAAGATCCGCGAGTACCTGGCCTCCCTCGACGCGCCGGAAAAAGGCTACAAGGGCGTGACCGGCAACAACTACTTCGACAAGAACGGCGACTGCCAAAAACCGGCCTTCGTCAAGATGGTCAAGGACGGCAAGTTCGTTCCCGCGCCGAAACAGATGCACTAAGACGGAAATGACGCGATAGCATAGTGAAACAGGCTGGACATTCTCCAGCCTGTTTCACATTGAACCCTTTCCCATAGTATCGACTGGAGTTCGTTTTGTTCGAACAGCAACTTGTCAACGGATTTACCCTGGGGCTTATCTACGCGCTGATCGCCGTAGGCTACACCATGGTCTATGGCGTCATCGAACTCATTAATTTCGCCCACGGCGAAATCTACATGCTCGGCGCGTTCCTGTGCATGACCTTCATCACCGTGCTCGGCGCCCCGCTGTACCTGGCCATCGTTCTTTCCGTGGCCGCATGCTGCGTCATCGGCGTCCTGCTCGACATCATCGCCTATCGGCCGCTGCGCAAGGCGCCGCGGCTGGCCGCCCTGATTACGGCCATCGGCATGTCCATCTTCCTGCAAAACCTGGCCATGATCATCTGGGGCAGCCGTCCGCTTCCCTTCGTCAAGTCGGCCCTGCCCGCCTTTCTCGACGAGCCGGCCATCAACCTGTCCGACGTGACCATCTCCTGGATGCAGATAAGCATCTACGCCACGGCCATCGCCATGATGATCGGACTCAATCTCATCATCACCAAGACCAGGACCGGCACCGCCATGCGGGCGCTCGCCCAGAACCGGGTCAGCGCGGCGCTCATGGGCATCAACGTCAACAAGGTCATTTCCTTCACCTTCGCCCTGGGCTCCGGACTCGGCGCCATGGCCGGGATCATGGTTTCCATGTATTACAACACCATGTACCCCACCATGGGCTACACCGCCGGGGTGAAGGCCTTCGCGGCGGCGGTCCTGGGCGGCATCGGTTCGGTGCCCGGCGCCATGCTCGGGGGCATCGTCCTCGGCATCGCCGAAACCTTGGGCGCGGGCTACGTGTCCTCCCCCTACCGGGACGGCGTGGCCTATGCGGTCATGATCCTGGTGATTTTGTTCAGGCCTTCCGGCTTGCTCGGACGAGCCGTGGTGGACAAGGCCTAGGGCCGCGTCCCCGGTGAGACGGGGCCCTTCCGGTGAATGAAGTGCACGCGTCCGGCGTATGGTCCTCGACGCCCCAGGGGGCGCCATTCGAGGAGGCGACGCCAGGCCGGTCTCCGGGATGCAGGCCGCCTGCTCCCGCCGACGGCGAAAACCCATAGACTTTCGGATGACACCCATGCGCGGTTTTCTTGCAAAATTGAAATATCTTCTCGCGGCCCTGATCCTCCTGTACCCCGTCTCCGGGGCCCAGGACGTGTACGTGATGCACGTGTGCGTACTGATCATGGTCTACATGGTCCTTTCCATGGGGCTCAACATCGTGCCCGGCTTCTGCGGCCTGCTGGACCTCGGCTACGTGGGATTCTACGGCATCGGGGCCTATACGGCCGGTCTTTTGACCCTGCACTACAACCTCTCCTTCTGGGTCATCGTGCCCTTGGCGGCCGCGAACGGCGCCTTGTGGGGCGTGCTCCTCGGCGCGCCCACCCTGCGGCTCACGGGCGACTACTTCGCCATCGTCACCTTCGGCTTTTCCGAACTGGTGGTCCTTTTTCTCACCAACGAGATCTGGCTCACCCGGGGTCCCCTGGGCCTGCCGGGCATCGCGCCCATCAGCTTCGACCTGCGCTGGCTGTCCAAGATGATCAACCCGGACTGGAAATGGCGCTACGTCTTTTCCGGCGAGACGCCGTATTTCTATCTGGCGCTGGTCATGGTGGTCTTCGTCTACATCCTCATGCGGCGCATGGAGGATTCCCGCCTCGGCCGGGCCTGGCTTGCCATCCGCGAGGACCCGCTGGCCGCCTCCAGCACGGGCGTGAACCTGCTGGCCTACAAGGTCATCGCGTTCGCCATCTCGGCGGGCATCGGCGCCCTGGCCGGCGCCTTCTATGCCCGCTGGTCGCTCTTCCTGTCCCCGGACATGTTCAAGTTCTGGGAATCCTTCCTGGTTCTGTGCATGGTCGTTCTTGGGGGCCTCGGCAACATCAACGGCGCGCT